>NZ_WQQD01000040.1:0-36203 GCF_018785605.1 Blautia sp. MCC270 | reverse complement strand
GGAGAGATCCGGGAAGATGGTAAGTAGGAAGAACTGGAGTCAGGAGACTTGCCTTTTTGACAGAAGAATTCTGATTCGGATGGGATACAGAAGGAATAAGCTCTGCTTGAGGTGGAGGTTTGTTTTTTGTGCTGATATGATGCTGGATCATATCAGCTTTTTTTATTTTAACCGAATAAACAGATGAAAAATGAGGAGAAATGAAAATGGGAAAAGTAATTGCAAAGCGTTTTATATTTATGATTCCGGTAGTGCTGGCGGTTACATTTATTATTTTTATGCTGAGTTTTATATCGGCAGGTGATGCTGCCAGAGTGCTGGCGGAGAAAAAATATGAGCATCCGTCACCGGAGCAGGTAGAAGAAGTACGGCATGAGGAAGGACTGGATCAGCCGGTGCTGGTACAATACGGGAAATGGCTGGATCAGGCACTTCATGGCGATTTTGGAAAATCATATTCTACCAGAAAACCGGCTTTTGAGGAATTAAAAAGATATTTTCCACAGACATTTAAACTGGCAGTTACTTCGTTTTTATTGTTGATGATCGTATCAGTCCCTCTTGGAATTTTGTCGGCAATTTATGAAAACAGAGTTCTGGATAAAGTCATTCGCATTTTGTCGTCCCTCAGTGTATCTATGCCGTCTTTCTGGATCGGTCTGATGCTGCTCTATATATTTGGAGTAAAGCTAAAAGTGATTTCCGTGATCGGAGGAGATGCCGGAGGCATCCCGATTCTTGCGGCATTTGCCATGGATATCAGTTTCTTTGGAATTATGACGAGATTGATCCGTACCAATATGATACAGGTGCTGAAGCA
This sequence comes from Blautia sp. MCC270, assembly GCF_018785605.1. Lineage (NCBI taxonomy): Bacteria > Bacillati > Bacillota > Clostridia > Lachnospirales > Lachnospiraceae > Blautia > Blautia sp. MCC270. Next base: position 35,383 of record NZ_WQQD01000040.1, on the reverse strand, counting down.
GGATTACATACGTGCCAGCAGAGCTAAGGGATTGTCATCTGTAAATGTAATTTTGCGTCATGGTCTGAAAAATATCCTGATTCCTGTGCTTACACGTCTGGTATCAATTGTGATCGGTTTTTTCTGTGGCTCAGCTGTGATAGAAAGTATTTTTTCAATTCAGGGAATCGGAAATCTGGCATTGAAATCCGTGATCTCAAAAGACACTCCGGTGCTGCAATGTTTTATCTTTATTCTGGCTGTTGGCATTGTAGTATTAAATTTTCTTGTGGATATCGCCTATTCTGCGATTGACCGGCGAATCCAGTTAAAGTAAAGGAGAGATCATAGAATGGGAAGCAGAAGAAAGCAGAAAACAGAAAAAAGCATGATCCAGAATCTGTACTGGAAACAGGTATTCCGGTCACCGAAAACAAAAATAGGATTGATGGTGGTCATAATTTTTGCATTGGCAGCTATTTTTGCACCTGTACTGGCGCCGCATGATCCACTGCTTGTGGATGTTTCGATAAAATTAAAGAATCCGTCGGCGGCATATCCTTTAGGTACTGATCAGCTGGGACGATGTATTTTATCAAGACTTCTCTGGGGCAGCCGGTATTCACTGAGCTATAGCTTTACGGTGCTTCTGATCACCGTATGTGTCGGGGTGCCGATCGGACTGTTTGCCGGATATGTAGGTGGAAAAATCGATTCCATAATTATGAGGATCATTGATGTATTTATGGCTATGCCGGTCTTTATTGTGGCACTTGCCATTGCAGGAACCGTAGGAGCCAGCGGCGCTCATCTGATCCTGTCCTTATCGGTCGTATCCTGGGCAGAATATGCAAGGCTTGCCCGAGCATTGACACTTCAGGAAAAAAATAAAAATTATATGACCGCACTAAAAGCCGGCGGCTGCGGCCACGCAAGGATCATATTTAGGCATGTATTGAGAAATATCCTGCCATCTGTAATCGCACTGGCAACAATGGAAATCGGTTCGATCATTCTGTCAATTGCCGGTTTTTCCTTTATCGGCCTTGGTGTGCAGGCACCGACACCGGAATGGGGGATCATGCTCAGTGACAGTAGAAGTTATATTCAGACTTATCCAAGACTGATGTTTTATCCGGGCATACTGATCATGATCATTGTTCTGGCATTTAATTATCTGGGGGAGGGAATACAGAATGGAACAGCCCAAAAATGATGTTCTAAAGGTAAAAAGACTACATGTGGAGTTTCAGACTTCTCACGGAATGGTTCATGCAGTAAAAGATGTCAGCCTGGAAGTAAAACGCGGAAGGATCCATGCTCTGGTGGGAGAAAGCGGAAGCGGCAAGTCAGTTACCTCTCTGACGATCATGAATCTGCTTGCAGGAAATGGAAAGGTGATATCCGGAGATGTGACACTGAACGAAAAGAGTCTTCTGAAGTTATCAGGAAAAGAAAAACGACAGTTATACGGAGACAGGATCGGAATGATCTTTCAGGATCCGACCGCTGCTCTCGATCCGCTCTTTACAGTTGAACAACTGCTTCTGGAAGGACTGAGAAAACATCGCAGAATGAGCAAAAAACAGGCAAGGGAAGCAGCGTTGGAAAGTCTGCGGATGATGAATCTGCGTGATCCGGAAGAACTGATGAAGAAAAAACCTTACGAATTGTCTGGTGGTATGTGCCAACGTGTTATGATCGCCATTGCCATGTCCATGAAACCGGATTATCTGATCGCAGATGAGCCGACGACAGCCTTGGATGTAACCGTACAGAAGCAGATCCTGGAAGAAATCTATCAGCTATCCAGGAAAGAAAATCTGGGCGTGTTATTTATTACGCATGATCTGGGTGTGGTGGCAGAGATCGCAGATGATGTTTCGATCATGAAAGACGGCGAAATAGTGGAAAACGGAACGGTTGAAGAGATCTTTTATCATCCGCAGCATTCATATACAAAAAAACTGTTGGATGCAGTTTTATAGGGGAAAAGTATGAGTACGTTACTAAAGACAGAACATTTAAAAAAATATTATGGCAAGAAAAAAATTGTGAAGGCAGTGGATGATGTAAGTCTGGAAATCCATGCAGGATCATCCATGGCCCTGATCGGTGAAAGTGGAAGTGGTAAAACTACATTCGGAAAGCTGATCGCCGGCCTGGAGAAACCTACAGATGGAAAATTCTGGTTTCAGGGACAGGAAATGCAGGATTTGTCTGAAAAGCAGTTTCGTCCATATCGCAAGAATCTTCAGATGGTCTTTCAAAGCAGCAGCGGGGTATTTGATCCCGGTTATACCATTGGAGAAAATATTCTGGAAATTTTGAAATTACATGAAAAACTGCAAGAGGGTGAGTATGAAGAGCGAGTAAAGGAGGCTTTGATCCAGACGGGGCTTGATCCGGATATCCGCAACCGTTATGTTGGACAGATTTCAGGAGGTCAGTGTCAGAGAGCTAATATTGCGAGAGCATTGGTATTAAGACCGGAACTTGTGATCTGTGATGAACCGGTATCCAGTCTGGATTATTCCATACGAAAGCAGATCCTGCATCTGTTAAATGAGCTGCAGGAAAAATATGAGATGACCTATTTACTGATCACTCACGATCTGTCCAACGTTCCATATCTCTGCAAAGAGGTGGCTATTATGTATCAGGGACGCGTGGTCGAGTTTATTGATCATACGGACAGCTTAAAGGAGACTGCCGTACATCCTTATACAAAAGATCTGTTTGATTCTATTCCGGTAAAAGAACCGAAAATGCGAAGAATCGGATCGCAGGAAAAGAAAATATTTTCAGATACCATTCCGGAACAGGGCTGCCCATATCAGAACCGGTGCAGAAGATGTACAAATATATGCAGAGAGCATATACCGGAATTGACAGAAATTGAAACAGGACATTTTGCGGCATGTCATATGCTGTAAAATATAAAACAAACAAAGGAGAGGAAGAAATGAAGAAAAGACGTGTAGCAAAATTGATAGCATTGAGCATGGTGGCGGCAACTTTACTGACAGGTGTCAATGTACAGGCAAAAGAGGAAAAAGTAGTTACGGCAATGACATCCATTGATCTGACTCCTGAACTTTGTGACCCTATAAAAAGTGGTCCGGACTTTCGTCTTTATGAAATGATCTATGATCCTCTGGTACGTTACGGAGAAAATGGAGAAATCAAACCGGCATTGGCAGAATCCTGGGATATCAGCGAAGATGGCACAACCTATACGTTCCATTTAAGAAAAGATGTGAAATTCTCGGACGGCACAGAGTTTAATGCAGACAATGTGATGTGGAATTATAACAGATGGGTGGAACAGGATGTGACCGGTAACTTTTCAGCCAAACTGGAAAATGTTACAAAGGTAGATGATTATACTGTAGAATTTAAGTTCGCAGAACCATGTTATACTCTGCTGATCGAATTCAGCTATCCAAGACCGTTCCGTTTTACCTGTGAAAGTGCACTGGATGAAGATGGAGAATTTTGTCAGGAAGTGGGTACCGGAATGTGGATGATCGACAGTTATGAAAGCGGTCAGGAGGTTGTCCTGGTACCAAATCCTAATTATTACGGTGAGAAACCAAATATTGATAAAGTAGTTCTGAAACAGGTGGTAGACGGTGATGCCAGAGTGATGGCACTTCAGAGTGGAGAGGCAGATCTGAATCTTCAGGATATTCCATCCGAAAGCTTCAGTATTATCCAGGCAGATAAAAATTTATCGACAGAACAGCAGGTTTCCACACTTTCTTACTATCTGATCGAAAATTATGATACACCGGCGCTTCAGGATGTAAACGTACGTCAGGCACTGAATTATGCAACAAATAAAGAAAGCATTGTAAATGATCTGCTGGATGGTTACGGCAATCCTGCAACCGGACTTATGTCTCCGACAGTTCCTTATGTAACAGAAGAAAACAGCAAGGGCTATCCATATGATCCGGATAAAGCAAAGGAACTGTTAAAGGAAGCAGGATATGAGGATACAGATGGAGATGGTATTGTAGAAAAAGACGGAGAACCACTGAGCCTCAGACTGGTATTCCAGACTGAAGAATATGCTTCATGGAAATCTCTTTGTGAATTCCTGAAATCTGAATATGAGAAGGTCGGTGTAGGTATTGAACTGGTAGAAAAAGAATCCGCAGCTTACTATGATGAGATCTGGAACACCAGAGATTACGATCTGTGCATTTACCGCAGCTATGAAGATTCCTGGATGCCTCATGGATTCCTGAAATCAATGTTCTATGCGGAAGATGGAGCAAAGGCAGTAAACTGGTACGATGAGGAGCTGAACAAAGATCTCGGAGAAGTATTAAAGACACAGGATGAAGAAAAGCGGACGGAATTATACGATAAGATCCTCACACGTATCAATGATCAGGCAGTAACAGTGCCGCTGTATTATCCGAACCGTGATTATATCTACAACAATACCAGACTGACCAATGTAGAGCTTGCACCGACTGCCTATGAAGGCATTAACTGGGCAACACTGGATGTAGTGGAGTAAAAAATGTTTGAAAAGATCGAGAATAAATGGACAGAAGATTCCGGTGATTATGATGATATGATCCAAAAACAATTGAGTAACAAAAGAACGGTATCTTACTGGACAAAAGAATTGAAAAGACTTCTTGGACCTGAGCCCCTTCGTATTTTAGAAGTGGGCTGCGGCCCGGGTTTTATGAGCATCATAGCAGCGCGTCTGGGACATGATGTAAAAGCGATCGATGGTTCATCAGGAATGGTAGAAAAAGCCAGAAGGAATATGCGGCAGTATCATCAGCAGGTGGAAATCTGTGAGGAAGATGGTGTAACTTTGCCATTGGAACAGGAACAAAGCTATGATGTGATACTTTCCAGAGATGCGGTGTGGACATTATATGATCCGGAAAAAGCTTTCAGACGCTGGAAGGCTGTATTAAAACCAGGTGGAAGGATCATTTATTTTGATGGGGACTATCGGACCGTCGAACCCACATTAAAAAATAAGATCCATATGAAAATTGCTGATTTTCTTATTTATGTTACAGAAAGAAAAACATATGGATCTGACGTGAAGGAAAACAGCGGAATTTATGAAAAGCTGCCATTTACATCGCAGAAGCGTCCGGAAGCGGACTTTCAGATATTAAAAAAGGTACGCTTTGCCAGGATCCAGATCAGAGAGAACCGCTGGCTAAACAGACCATGGACGATGGATTTCTGGAAATACGGATATCAGGGAAAAAAATTTATTGTAGTAGCCACAAAGAAGGAGAAGTGACATGCAAAACGATAAGATCAAAGAGTACTGGGAAGGAGAAGCTGGCATTTACAGCGAAGGGATCAAGGCAGAATTGAAAAGTGAAACAGCAGAAAACTGGAAGAATCTGATTCTGGAGTATGCGCCGGAAAAAGAACATCTGGAAGTACTGGACGTAGGCTGCGGGCCGGGATTTTTTGAAATTATGCTGGGAAAAGAAGGACATCATGTGACCGGGATCGATATTACTGAAAATATGATCCATGAAGCAAAGGAAAATGTAAAGGCAGCAGGTTTATCCGCAGATTTGATGACTATGGACTGCCACAATCTGAATTTCCCGGATGAGACATTTGATATGGTTATCTGCAGAAATATCACATGGACGCTGGACGATCCACAGAAGGCTTACAAGGAGTGGCTGCGTGTACTGAAAAAAGGCGGACGTCTTTTGGTATCGGACGCCTGCTGGTATCTGCATCTTTATGATGAAGAAAAGAAAAAGATTTACGAGGCACATGATGCTGCTATGTGGGAAAAATATGGAAGAGGTATCCATGCTCATGAAGATGCGGAAACAGGGAAAGAGCTCAGCAGTAAGCTGTTTATGAGTGATAAAAAGCGTCCGGTATGGGATCTGGATTACATGATGGAGATCGGCTTTTCCAAAGTGTTTGCCCTGAAGGACATCAGTGATATTTCCAGAACTTCCATGGAACGTGAGCTGAACAAGCTGACACCTCAGTTTTTAGTGGGTGGAGAAAAATAAGAGGACCGGCGTTAAATAAAACGCTGGACCCGCTCCATTGTGGTTTTTAGAATAAAGATATCCGTCAGTACATCCCCGGTTTCCAGAGAATGGTTGGCGTTTTGGGTGAGAAAGAGAGGGACATCTTTCTGTGCTGCCAGTTCCCGTATGGAATCGGTTTCGGCCCAGGGATCTGCGGTGCCGTGGAAGGCGATGCTTCCGGCAAGTGGGAAGGAAAAGGTCTCTGCAAGAGGCGTGAACAGGATGCTTTTTACAGTCAGATCGTGTCGGGAAGCATAGGCTGAGGAGATGACTGTACCAATGCTTTTGGAAATAAACAGAATGCTGCCATAGGAATTCCAGTCGATGCTGCCTAAGGAGCGTTCTGTTTGTTCCAGGGCAAGGTCAAAGGCCTGTTTCATTTTTTCAGGATCTCCTTTGACATTTTCCGGGAGGGTGCCATAGGATACAGTGCGGATCTGGTAGCCGTGTTTGCTGGCAAGGCGGCTGGTATAGTAAAGAAGCGGCTTGTCAGCAGTGTATCCGATGCCCGGAAAAACAACAGCTAATTTCGGGGCATTTTTATCTGCTCCGGCTGTATGAGCGGAAACTTTTGTATAGAGCATTTGCAGCTGAAGCTTTTCCTGAAGTTCCTTTAAGGTAATGGAGATCGTACAGGAATCGGATGGAAGATAATCATAATCAGTAACAACGCCGTCCTCTTCCATGGAATAAACAATGTGTGAGGAACCCATGAGTTCCATGTCTTCTTCAATATCTGAAAGTAATTCTTCGTATGATTTCATTTTAATTCAAACCTTCTTATTTAAAAAATCTTTTATTTTTACAGATGCTTCTATTATACTGGATTCATTGAATGACAGCAAGAGGTTACTGTTCACTGGCAATGTCCCGCGAGGTGTTTTTGTGAGAGAAGTTAAACCTTGCTTTTATCCTGCCTGCACGATATACTAATATAATACATATCTGATTAATGGAGGGTTTTACAAATGAAAATTGCAGCAACATACGACAACGGAAATATTTTCCAGCATTTTGGAAAAACGGAGTTTTTCAAGGTGTACGAGGTAGAGGATAACAAGGTTGTTTCCAGTGAAGTGATCGGTTCCAATGGCACCGGACATGGTGCACTTGCAGGACTTCTTGCAGAGCAGGGAATCAGCGTTCTGATCTGTGGAGGAATCGGCGGCGGAGCACAGAGTGCACTTGCTGAGGCTGGCATTGAATTATGTTCCGGAGCACAGGGAGATGCAGACACAGCTGTGGATGCTTATCTGAAGGGCGAGCTGGTATCCACAGGTGTGAATTGTGATCATCACCATCATGAGGATGGACATTCCTGCGGAAGCCATGAGAATGGACACTCCTGCGGCGGTCATGAAGACGGACATTCCTGCGGAGGCTGTGGCGGAGGCTGTGGTTCCCAGCCATCTATCACAGGCCCTAATGTCGGAAAAACCTGCCGTACACATTACAGAGGAACCTTTAATGACGGAACACAGTTCGATTCTTCCTATGACCGTGGCGAGCCACTGGAATTCATCTGCGGAGCAGGACAGATGATCAAAGGCTTTGATGCGGCAGTTGCAAACATGGAGGTTGGCCAGGTGGTAGATGTTCATCTGATGCCTGAGGAAGCTTACGGTATGCCGAATCCGGATGCGATTTTTACACTTGAGATCGAACAGCTTCCGGGTGCTGAGGATCTTACTGTAGGACAGCAGGTATACCTCTCCAATCAGTATGGTCAGCCGTTCCCGGTTAAAGTTAACGCAAAAGATGAAAAAACCATTACTTTCGATGCTAATCATGAGATGGCAGGTAAAGAGCTGAATTTCAGAATTGAATTAGTAGAAGTGAAATAAGAAGGAACAGTGGGAGGTGCTGTATGGGAGCATATGGCATCTCCTTTTTTGCCTGAAGGGAGGAAGCTTTCCTGATGAGGATCTCTATGATACCATTTGGATTACTGTCCGGTTTTATGGATAGCAAAGAAATCCGGATCACAGAGCTGGGTGAAGATGGATTTCGATTTCGGCTGGCAGAGGAATGCCCGGAACCGGAGCAGTTTCTGATCTATTTTTATGATATGAAAAAAGCCGGGTACAGGAGAGTGGAGATCCGGAAGTTTGGGATGAGTGCAGCAGAGGATCAATGCCTGCAGGATCAACAGCCAGTTGAAAAGAAAACCGGAAAATATTTTTACAGGGAATATTCTGTGAGAGTGGAACAGAAGGATTATGTACAGGAGGTTCGGCGGCTGGCCGGAGAGTACAACAGATATATCCGTCTGAAGCTGGATGGAGACGATGGAGAGCTGGCGAAATCACTGACAGGTTATCCTGCGGAGCTGGATGAGATGCACTGCAGGAGTCTGGAGGAACAGAAGAAGCGGTGGTTTTTCAGAGAAAATGAAAAGGCTTCCGGAAATCCACAGGATACAATGGGTGCAGAAGAATTAAGGCTTTTGGATAATGCAGAGTTTGCCCTGGAATTAAACTGCACTTCCCTGTATGAAGAATATCTGTGCCAGCCGCTGCAGGCTTTTCTGGCGTCTTACTGGCAGAAGAATTATCTCACTCACAGTTATTTTGCAGGCCGGACACCGGACAGATTTTATATTGGAAATCAGTTCTGCCATAATTTGTTTCCGACAGAAGAGCAGCTTTTTTCTATTATGGATAAAGTGTATTTGGAGGGATCGGAGATCACACTGGTATTTTCTTATATCCGGGAATTTATGCTTTCGTCTGTGGGAAAGCTTCTGGAAAAGGTGGATAACTGGTGCTGTATTCATGGGGTGAATGTGGAAATCGTAGTCAATGACTGGGCCATGGTGGAAATGCTCTGTGGAAAAACATCCCGCCTGCATCCTGTTCTGGGCACATTGCTCAATAAACGAAAAAAGGATCCGCGAATGAAATATAAATCCGGTGATACCTTATTATTTCAGCAAAACAGCCTGAATGCGGGGTTTTATCGGGATTTTCTGGCTGAAGAATTTCATATCCACAGATACGAATGGGAGTCCTGCGGATATCCACAGGAGCTTCCGCCGGGAAAAAACAGTCTGCATCTGCCTTTTTATCAGACAAACACTTCGCAGTACTGTCCATTGTATGCTTTGTGCACCACTGGGGATCGTGGTACACAGCAGCTTGCGGAGCACTGTCCGAAATTTTGTGAAAAATACACACTTCTTTATCCGGAACATTTACACATGGCAGGGAGGTATAATTCCCTGTTCGGTGTGGATAAAACATTTCCGGAGATACCTGAAATGTGGAAAAATATAAAAGGCACAAAGCCGGATCGCATTGTTGTTAATATATGACAGGTGATGAGCAGGCTGTGAAGGTGGAGCACGAATATCTGTTTGACAAGAATACATTGCGGAAAAAAGGAACAGGACATGGATAACAGTATGAAAATAACAGCCGGGTTAGGCTCCATAGATGAATATGAACGTTTTGTGCAGGCAGGAGCAGATGAATTTTTCTGTGGCTATGTACCATTTTCCTGGGCGGAAAAATACGGCACAGTAATGCCGTTAAATCGCCGGGAGGTTCTCTGCTGTAATGTTCAGCTTGGAGCATACAGTGAGCTGGAAATTCTTTCCCAGATGGTAAAAAAATATAAAAAGCCGGTGCATCTCACCTTCAATTCCCTGTATTATCTTCCGGAACAGTATCCGGAGATCGGAGATATCATAGAAAAGTGCATGGGAATTGGATTTCGAAGCTATATCATTGCAGATCCGGCGCTTCTTGTTTATCTGAAAAACAGGGGGATTTCCTGTGAGATCCATCTCAGCGGAGAGACAGGGGAAGTGAACAGCGAAATGCTGAAGATGTTCCGGCGCTTTCCTCTGAAGAGATTGATCTTTCATCGGAAAAACACGTTCCGGGATATGCAGTCTGTTATTGCATCTCAGAGAGAAGTGGAAAAACAGGCCGGGATCCGACCGGAGGCGGGAATGGAGTTCGAGGCCTTTGTGCTGAATGAAATGTGCCAGTTTACGGGAGCATTCTGTAATTCTCTTCACTGTGATGAGATGGGATATCTTTGCAGGGTGTCCTATTGGCTTGGAACTGTACGGAATGGTGATGCTGTTCCGGAAAAAATAATGGCTCTTCAGGAGCAGGCGTGGGATCAGGAACCGGATCTGAAAGCATATGATGAATCCGGATATCTTTGTGGTGAGACAGGCTGTGGACTGTGTGCACTGTATCAGCTGAAGCAGGCAGGGATCACGCATCTGAAGCTGGTTGGCCGGGGAAACTATGTGGATCACATGGAAAAAGATATCCGGAATTTGCGAAAAGCGTTGGAAATCCTGGACGCTGCAGAAAATGAGAGGGAATTTAAATGTACGTTAAAACGGATAGTGTTTCCGGCGGGGTGTAGCGAAAGATGTTATTATCAGTAACAAAAAGAGAAGCTTTTTTGAGTTAGAATAAATGATAAATGGGATGAAAACCAGAATCAGAAAAGGACATGGTGCAGATTGCAGATTTGACAGTCCTGGGAAAAAGCTATTTCCGGATTATTTGTGATCAATGGCGTGTGGAGCTCCTTTCTGAGTTCAGAGATCATTACATTTGCTGTGATCCTGATACTGGCGAGATCCGGGCGGAAAAAGAATGTATTTTCAGGAGAAAGGATATAAAATGAATTTCGAGCGTGTAAAAAGAGAAGAAGCAGATACAGTTCTGAAGCTGTACCGTTCATTGCTGGGGACGCCCTATTGTGTGTGGACAGAGGAGTATCCTTCAGAAAAAGAAGTGGAATTTGATCTTTCCAGAGATGCGCTGTTCTGTATGCGGGACGATGCGGGAAATATCGCAGGTGTGATCTCCATTGATGATGATCCAAATGTGGAATGTCTCACATGCTGGTCAGAAACCATGGTGCCGTCAGCGGAGGTCTCCCGGGTGGGAGTATGTCAGGAATTCCAGAATCAGGGGATTGCCGGGAAACTTCTTAAGGGTGTGATGGAAGAACTGAAGAAGCGGGGCTATAAAGCTGTACATCTTCTTGTTGCGAAGGACAATGTAAAAGCACTCCGTTCTTATGATAAGCTGAATTTTGAGAACGTGGGAGAGTGTGAACTCTGGGGACATATGTACTGGTGTTATGAGAAAGCATTATAAAAAGTATTATAAAAAATGAAAAACAGGTATCTTTTTGCCGGGCGGTAGATCGACCACCAATGTCAGATCGATAAGTGGTGGTCAATACACAGTCAGCAGAGAAGATACCTGTTTTTTGTTTGAAAGCAGATCAGATCCTCCGGCAGCTGTCCCTTTCAATCAGCTGGTGAGGTACAATGATCTTTGTGGCCGGAAGGCTCGGATTTTCGATATGACTGATCATCTGCGTGGCTGCTTCCATTCCAAGCTGCCCGGAGTTAATATCAATGGAGGTCAGCTGTGGGGAAGTCAGTCTGGCAAAAAGTGAGTTGTTAAAGGAAAGAATGGACAGATCCTCCGGTATGGAGATATCTGCTTCTATACAGATCCTTTCCAGAGAAAGCGCCAGAATATCATCACTGACAAGCACAGCTGTAGGGCGCTCCTCACTTAAAAGCAGCTTTCGAAGCTCCTGAAACTCATTCTGGGAAGCGGCAGGAACCTCTATACAGTATTCGGGCTGTACGGTTAATCCGTGGCTGATCAGCGCAGTCATGTAGCCGGTTTTGCGGTCTGCGGAAAAGACCAGGGAATTATCTACACCCAGATAAGCGATCTTCCGGTGGCCCAGAGCATAAAGATACTCCGTTGCCTCCTGTCCGGCCAGAAGGTTGTCATTATCGATATAGATCGTATGATTGGTGTATTGTGCCGGTTTTCCGATCAGGATATAGAGAAGTCCTTCACTGAAAAGAAAATCAATAACAGGATCATTCACACGGGAATAAAGAACAATAAATCCGTTAACCTTACCGCTTCTGGACATGGAACGTACTGCGTTAAGGATCTCTTCTTCATTCTGACCGGTAACAATGGTGCTGATATACTGATGTGCGTTACAGTAGTGGCTGATCCCCCGGATCGTCTCAAGGTAAAAGGAATTCTCGTATGTCTCCTTTGGGGACGGAGGCAGGATGATACCGATGGAGCGGGAAATCTGTGCTGCCAGGTTACTGGCCTGAAAATTCGGCTCATAGCCAAGCTCCGCCATGGCTCTGCGTACACGTTCCTTGGTTTCTTCACTGATAGATGGATTATTTTTGCAGGTTCTGGAAACGGTGGACGGGGACACCCCGGCCAGAGCTGCCACATCTTTGATGGTTACTGCCATAAATTTGCCTCCTCACGGATATGCCGGATCAAAGCGGAAGTATGCCTCTGATCCGGCTTTTTTATCTCAGTCTGATAGAGATATTGTAGTTCATAACAAGGATACTGTCAAACATATTGCACGGAAAATTGCATGAAATTGCGTAAAAACAGATGCACAGAAAATCAGGTAGTGAGATGCAGACAGATTCTGTTTGACACAATGAAAAACTGCACAAAATCAGGATGTAAAAATTGTAAGAAAGGTAGAAAAGACAAAAACGCATTGCACTTCATGCAAAATGGACGTATAATTTACGCAAACGGTTGCGTAGATTATATGAATATGCATCCGTGAGAGGATAATAGATAAGATGCTCTGAGATGCAGGGCTCAACATAAGGAGAGAAAAGATATGGATAAAAGAGCAGCCGGCATTCTGATGCCGATCACAAGCCTGCCGTCAGAGTACGGCATCGGATGTTTTTCAAAGAGTGCCTATGATTTTGTGGACTGGCTGAAGGAAGCGGGACAGAGCTACTGGCAGATCCTTCCGCTGGGACCTACCAGTTACGGAGATTCTCCGTACCAGTCCTTCTCCACTTTTGCGGGAAATCCGTATTTTATCAGCCTGAAGGCACTGGTGGAGGAAGGCGTCCTTACAAAGGAGGACTGTGATAAGGTCAGCTGGGGAAGAAGAGCAGACAGCGTAGACTATGAAAAAATCTACAAAGGCCGTTACAAGCTTCTCCGCAAAGCTTACGAAAACAGCAACACCAGCGAGAATCCGGATTATCAGAAATTTGTTGCAGAAAACAGCTGGTGGCTTTCCGACTATGCACTTTTTATGGCAGTAAAGGATCAGTTCGGCGGTGTTGAGTGGACAAAATGGGCAGAGGATATCCGCCTTCGCTGGGCAAATGCCATGGACTACTATCGCAGAGAATTATATTTTGATATTGAATTCCAGCAGTATATGCAGTTCAAATTCTATGAGCAGTGGATGAAACTGAAAAAATATGCCAACGAAAAAGGCATTCAAATCATCGGAGATATCCCGATCTATGTAGCTATGGACAGTGCAGATACCTGGGCTCATCCGGAGCTTTTCCAGCTGGATGAGGAGAATGTGCCGGTGGCTGTAGCCGGATGCCCGCCGGACGGTTTTTCCGCAACAGGACAGCTTTGGGGAAATCCACTGTACCGCTGGGATTACCACAGAAATACAGGATATCAGTGGTGGATCTCCAGACTGAGCTACGTATTCCGCCTTTATGACGTGGTAAGGATCGATCATTTCCGTGGCTTTGACGAGTATTTTTCCATTCCGTACGGTGCAGAAAATGCCATTGGCGGTCACTGGGAAAAAGGTCCCGGGATCGATCTGTTCCGTAAAGTGGAGCAGGCCCTTGGCTGGAAGCAGGTCATTGCGGAGGATCTTGGCTATGTGACAGATTCTGTGCGTCAGCTTGTCCATGACAGTGGATTCCCGGGAATGAAGGTCCTGGAGTTTGCGTTTGATTCCAGAGATTCCGGCTGTGCCAACGATTATCTTCCACACAACTATCCGGAGAACAGTGTGGCATACACAGGAACCCATGATAATGAGACCATCGCCGGATGGTGGAAGAGCATTATGGCAAAAGAGCGTAAGCTTGCCAGGGATTATCTCTGTGATAACTATACACCGGATAAAGAGCTGCATAAATGCTTTATCAGCCTGGTTATGAGAAGCAGTGCAAAGCTCTGTGTGATCCCTATGCAGGATTATATGGGCCTGGATAACAGCTGCAGAATGAACCAGCCTTCCACAGTAGGAAAGAACTGGAAGTGGAGGATCCGCAAAAGGGAGCTGACTGTGAAGCTTCAGAAAGAGATCCAAGGTATTGCACTTCGCTACGGACGTATGAACTGGTCTGATTAAAAGAGAGATCCAAGAGACATATTCCATTTAAACGGGACGTGAAAGAAAGTAGAAAGATTTTAGATAGAATCGTGATTTTTTATGTGATATAATGCTGTTTCGTGGAGGCAGCTGTCAGTAAAAGGTAAGGCTGACAGCTGCCTTATTGTATTTTCAGATCTGCGGTAAATGATAAAGTGATACATTTATATATGCAGAAGATCAGAAGAGAGTGTCTGATCTGTAGCAGTGGATAATCCTGAATAACGGAAGATTTTTTACAATAAGGGGAGAATTATGACAGGAAAAACACATGCGGCAGTCGGACTCGGAACAGTGCTGGCAGTTACACAGCCCTCTACGGTTTCCGGTCTGGTACTTGCGGCAGGAACAGGAATGCTTGGAGCATTGATCAGCGACATTGATGTGGGAACCTCCAAATCCCATAAGGATGCGGACAGGATCACACTGATCGCGGTACTGCTTGTGGCAGCAGAGATCGCATTGAATTATTTTTATGATTTTTCCATCTGGGAAAAGATCCGCAATAACCAGTCTATGGCGCCGGTTGCCATGGGAGTTATTATTTTTATTGCAGTCTGCGCCTTTGGAAAAAATCAGCCGCACCGGTCATGTATGCATTCGATCATGGCTATGGCCATTTTAAGTGCAGCCATATCCATGGTGTCCGTGAAGCTGGTCCTTTATTTTGTGGTTGGATTCGCATCACATCTGGTGCTGGACTGCTTTAACCGGAAACGGGTACGGATCCTATATCCGCTGCCGGGAGGCATTGCGCTGGATTTCTGTAAGGCAGGAGGCTTTGTGGATTCCCTGCTTTTTAAGCTTGGATCTGTAGCTGTGATCTTTGAGCTTGTATATCTGGCTGTGCAGATGGGAGAGAACTGGAAGCTTTTTCGAATGTAGAGGATGTTTCATTTACCGATTACGGATAATTTTATATGGGGCAGATATTGCAGGAACTGAAGGTTAGAGCGTGTTTGAAAAATCATTCCCGTAATCTGCACGCCCCACTTTGCGGTATATTTTACCCGAATTCAGTTGCCGTAGCCCGCCAAAAAAAAGGAGCAGATTTTCCAAATACGGAAGATCTGCTCCTTTTAACCGAATCAAGGGAGTCCCCTGTTTCAATTACGAATATCCACCTGACGGTTTATAAGTGTGATCATTTATTCTTTCTGATCCTGCAGGCGCATGCTGTGTAAAGTACGTCTGTGGAAGAGTTCAGTGCTGTCTCACAGGAATCCTGGATCACGCCTACGATGAAACCGACACCAACTACCTGCATGGCAACATCATTGGGGATTCCGAAAAGGCTGCAGGCCATCGGGATCAGAAGAAGAGAACCGCCGGCAACTCCGGAAGCACCAGCCGCACTTGCAGCAGCCAGGATGCAGAGGATCAGAGCGGTCGGGAAGTCTACGCTGATACCGAGTGTATGTGCAGCTGCCAGAGCCATGATGGAAATGGTGATCGCTGCACCACCCATGTTGATGGTCGCACCAAGAGGGATGGAGATGGAGTAGGTATCCTCATCAAGTCCGAGATCCTTGCACAGCTCCATGTTTACCGGAATGTTGGCGGCAGAGCTTCTTGTGAAGAATGCTGTGATACCACTGTCCTTCAGGCAGCGCAGAACCAGCGGATATGGATTCTGGCGTGTGCAGATGAAAGTAATGATCGGGTTGATCACCAGTGCGACAAAGAGCATGGTTCCCACCAGTACACAGATCAGACGGCCATAGCTTAACAGTACACTAAGTCCCTGCTCGGAGATGGTTGTGAAGATCAGGCCCATGATACCAAATGGAGCAAGGCTGATGATCCATTTTACGGCTGTGGAGGTTGCATCGGAAATGTTTTCGATGACAGTCTTGGTAGTTTCACTTGCGGCCTTCAGTGCGATACCGAAGATGATGGCCCATGCAAGGATACCGATATAGTTGGCGTTGACAAGTGCGTCAACCGGGTTGGAAACAATGTTCATCAGAAGGTTTTTGAGGACCTCTGCAACACCGCTTGGCGGAGTGACGTCGGAAGTATTTGTACTTTCGGAAAAAGTCAGCATGATCGGGAACAGGCGGCTGGAGATCACAGCTGCCAGTGCTGAGAGTATATTTCCCAGAAGATAAAGTACAACAACGAATTTCATGTTTGTTTTCTGGCCTTTTCCCATGTGGCACAGAGAGCTCATTACCAGGAAGAACACCAGAAGCGGAGCAATTCCACGAAGAGCACCGACGAACAGATCACCGAGAATGGAGATCACAGATGCCTGAGGGATCGCAAGTCCGAGAATGATACCAACGATCAGACCACAGATGATGCGCTTGATCAGGTTGATGCTGTTCCATTTTTGAATCAGTTTTTTCATAACTAGTTTCCTCTTTCCTATTGTGTGAGTGTGCTAAAAAATGCTGAGCCGCAAAGCAACGATCCAGTGTAAAGGGCGGATCGTTCTAAGCCGGTATTACTGCATTGCGTAAAAGCACAACAGGATAATTATATACAATTATGTCCGCCTTGTAAAGACAAATGTACATAAACACGAAAAGATATAAAAAAGCGCCAGATCAATGCTTCGTCTGGCGCTATATATATATTTGAAGTTTCAGGTCCGAATTTTCCGGAAGCTTACAGCAAAGAACAAAACCTCCGCAAAGCCTGTAATTCCCCATGAGAAAATATACAGGAGATAAAGTGAGGAAATGGTCTGGAAGTGTGCAAACACCGTATAGAACCAGATGACACGGAATACACAGGATCCCAGAATGATGATGATGGTCGGTGGGATACTTTTTCCGATGCCACGGGAAGCGGCGATACTGCAATCCATAAAACAGCTGAAGGCATAGCTGAAGCCCATGATCCGGATCCTCTCCATGCCGGCATCGATGACTGCCGGTTCTGTGGCAAACAGTGACAGAAACTGCGGACCGAAAACAAGAAGCAGTCCACCAAGGATCGCGCCTGCGATGAAGGCATAGGTAAGGCTGATCCCATAAGTTTTCAGCATACGTTTTTTATTTCCGGCACCCCAGTTCTGACCGATGAAGCTTGCGCATGCAGTATAGAAAGCAAACATGACGTTGTAGATCAGAGAGTCTGCATTTGCGGCAGCGGCATTTCCGGAAACCGTGACTGCATCGAAGGAGTTGACACCGGTCTGTACGAACAGATTTGCAATGGCAAAAATCCCGTTCTGCAGACCTGTGGGAATACCAAGAAGCAGTACTGCTTTACAGGCCTTCGGGTGAAGACGGAGCTTACGCAGGGATACCCTGCATTCGTCTTTTCTCCGAAGGAGGTGGATCATTACCAGCGCTGCGGAGATATACAGTGCGATCGCGCTGGCAGTTGCCACACCTGCGGCGGCCATATGACAGACGATAACGAAAAACAGGTTCAGAAGAACGTTGATCACTCCGGCAATGGAAAGATAGATCAGCGGTCGCTTCGTATCGCCGCGGGCACTTAATACGCCGTTACCGAAATTGTATACAGCCATGGCCGGCATACCCAGAGCATAAATCTTCATATATAAAACAGCCTGGTCCATCAGCTCCGGTTTCGTATTCATCATGGACAGCATCTGTCCGGAAAACAGAAGACAGACGACACAGACTAGAAGTCCTGCGATGGCACAGAGAAGAAGAGATGTATGAATCGTTTCTTCGGTACCTTTTCTGTTTTCGGCACCAAGCTCGTGTGCTACACGAACATTGACTCCGGCGCCCATGCCGATCAGGATTCCGGTAAATAAAGTGACCAGCAGAGTTGTGGAACCCACAGCTCCAAGTGCCATGTAATCTGCAAATCGCCCTACAACCGCAACATCACTTAAATTAAAAAGAACCTCCAACACCTGGGACCCCATCAGGGGAAGGCTAAAGAGGAGGATATTTTTCCAGAGAGAGCCGGAGGTCATCTCAATGGAAGACGTTTTCTTTTTTTCATTTTCACACATAGTTTACCTCATAAAAATTATAAAAAATTCCTTCATCCAAGGTATACAATACTATGTTGGAATAGGTTTGTAAAGAGGGGAAAATAGTTCTTTTATCAGGCGCAGAGGTTTGTTTTTATTTATAGATTCTACATTGATTTCAGTACGAACAATGATATAATAAATGAGAGTAATAAGAAAGTATTTTCAGAAATATTGGAAATATAAAATACAGCAGACCAAGGAGGAACTCAATACAATGAAAATCGGAAATGATATTTATTATGTAGGAGTAAACGATCATCAGGTAGACCTGTTTGAGGGACAGTATGTAGTGCCAAACGGAATGTCCTACAACTCCTATGTGATCAAAGATGAGAAGATCGCAGTTATGGACACTGTAGATGCCGGCTTCACAGAAGAGTGGCTGGGAAAAGTTGCAGAGGTTCTGGATGGTGCGAAACCGGATTATCTTGTAGTCCAGCATATGGAGCCGGACCATGCAGCAAATATTGAGAATTTCATGAAAGCATACCCGGATACAACTGTTGTTGCCAACACAAAGACCTTTACCATGATGGAGAATTTCTTCCGTGGAATGGATCTGGAAGGAAAGAAACATATTGTAGCCAACGGTGACACCCTGACACTTGGAAAACACGTCCTTACTTTCGTATTTGCACCGATGGTTCACTGGCCGGAGGTTATGGTTACATATGACAGCACAGACAAAGTTCTGTTTTCCGCAGACGGCTTTGGCAAATTCGGAGCTCTTGATGTAGAAGAGGACTGGGACTGTGAAGCACGTCGCTACTATATCGGAATCGTCGGAAAATACGGTCCGCAGGTACAGAAGCTTCTCAAGGCAGCAGCAACTCTTGATATCCAGACCATCTGCCCGCTTCACGGACCGATCCTTACCGAAAATCTTGGACATTATCTGGAGAAATATGATATCTGGTCTTCTTATAAAGTAGAGAGTGAAGGAGTAATGATCGCCTACACATCTGTATATGGACATACAAAGAAAGCAGCAGAGCTTCTTGCACAGAAGCTGGAGGAAAAGGGCTGCCCGAAGGTTGTTGTCTGCGATCTTGCAAGAGAAGACATGGCAGAGGCAGTGGAGGATGCTTTCCGCTACGGCAAGCTGGTACTGGCTAGCATTACATACAACGGAGAAGCATTCCCGTTTATGCGTACATTCATCGAGAACCTGACAGAGCGTAATTACCAGAACCGCACCATCGGCCTCATTGAGAACGGAAGCTGGGCACCGACTGCAGCTAAAGTCATGAAAGGAATGTTCGAGAAGAGTAAAAATATCACATGGCTTGAGAACAATGTAAAGATCATGTCCTCCCTCAGCGATGAGAATGTGGCAGAGATCGATGCAATGGCAGAGGAGCTCTGCAAGTAATTTCTGAATACCAGAACAGCTTATAAAAAATAAAGATATAACATAATAAAAAGACGTGGATCCGTAAGGCCACGTCTTTTTTATTTACCAAGTAACAGTTACATCCTCTTACACCACATAAATCCATAAGCCGGAAGCTCCACGTCCTTAAGCTCCAGTGTCTGGTCCGTGATCAGATCGCGGAAGGTTCCTTCCTCCTGCATCCAGGCAGTTTTTTCGCTGTCACTGAAATTGAAGATTCCGATGAAACGTTCGTTTCCTTTCTGGCGGAGGATGCAGAGAATGCTGTCATCATGAACATCGTATGTATATACATCACAGTCTTTATCAAAAACAGATTCCTGGCTGCGGATCTGCTCCATGCGGCTAAGAGTCTGGAAGATCTGTCCCTCAACGGAGGATTTGGAGTTCCTTTTTCCGGCAAGCTCCCACTGGAAAGCACCACGGTGGATATAGCGGGAATCTGCAGCCTTATCCGGATCCTCTTTATAGGAATAATCATTGAGACGTCCGATTTCATCGGAGCTGTAAAGCATCGGGATTCCGGACTGGGTAAGCATATATGCGTGAAGCATCAGATCCTCGCGGATACCCCTTTTCAGCTTCTCGTCATCTTTTTCAAAAAGAGCAGCCTCGATCCCGCACATGGAAGCAGTAGTTCCGCAGAAGCGGGCATCCTGAGTTACCGGGTCATCATTATAGAGTTCTCCGCGGCTGTCGCTTCCCGGATGCTTTCCTGTAAAGAAATCATTCAGGTAACGCTTATGGGATGGCTCATCCATGCCCCAGTCTTTCAGGGTGGCGAAATCAAGTCCCCAGCCGATATCGTCATGGCAGCGGAGATAATTCAGGAAGGTGTACTGCTTCGGAAGGCTGTTTACAATATCCATCTGTTTTTTCAGAAGGCGGATATCACGAGTGGCAATGCTGTTCCAGGTTGTAGCCATGGTTGTTACATTGTAAAGCATATGGCATTCCGGCTTCTCTACGGTTCCGAAATAGGGAACAACCTTCTCCGGCTCCATAACGACCTCACCCAGAAGTACGACACTTGGGCAGACGATCTCGGCGATCATACGCATCATACGAACGATCGTATGCACCTGCTTCAGGTTACGGCAAGGAGTTCCCAGTTCCTTCCAGATATACGGAACCGCATCGATACGGATCACGTCCATTCCCTGGTTTGCAAGGAAGAGGAAGTTGTACATCATCTCATTGAAAACACGGGGATTGCCGTAGTTCAGATCCCACTGGTACGGATAAAAGGTAGTCATGACATAGTGACCGATATCCGGAAGCCAGGTAAAGTTCCCCGGAGCAGTGGTTGGGAATACCTGTGGTACGGTCTTTTCGTACTCGTCCGGGATCTCACGGTTGTTGTAGAAGAAGTAACGGCTCATATATTCGCCGTCACCCTGGCGTGCTTTTTTGGCCCACTCATGATCCTCGGAGGTGTGGTTCATAACAAAATCCATACACAGGTTCATTCCGTTTTTGTGGCATTTATCTGCAAGGGCAGCCAGGTCCTTCATGGAACCAAGGTCCGGGCGGACTTTGCGGAAGTCGGCTACTGCGTAACCACCGTCGGAACGGCCCTTCGGGGTATCAAGGAACGGCATCAGATGCAGGCAGTTCACGTTGCATTCTTTAAGATATGGAAGCTTGGCAGAAACTCCCTTGATGTTGCCGGCAAAATTGTCAATATAGAGCATCATGCCAAGCATATCCTTTTGGCGGAACCAGTCCGGATTTTTTTCTCTTTCCAGGTCGCGGTTTTTGAGCGCGCGGCGGCGTGCTGTAAAATACTGGTACATCTGGTCGCAGAGCTCTGCAAACATATCGTCATTGTGATAAAGCTCTGTGTACAGCCATCGAAGCTCGTCGTGATGATGGTTTAAACGTTCCTGAAAAATTTCCTGATCTTTTTTCATGATTTCCTCCCTGAATAGATATTTATAGATGTCGGGAAACCTGTAAAATATTTCCCGGCGGTAATGGTTATCTGACATTTTTCCACAGAATTATAGCATGAAGTTTCCAGTACATGAATATACGGGTTGTTATGGAATATGGAAAAATGTTGTAAGTATTTTCAGTCTCCTGTTGTCTGTCGTCGTATCAGAACAGGAGTGATCTTTTTGTGGATCGGTTTTTGAAGCGGTGCCGGTTTTCTTTTCTTCATTTCGTTCATCTGTTCCACAAGCAGTTCCATGGTAGTCTGTGCGATCACATCAATCTGCTGTCCAATAGTAGTGATCGGAATGATGGACTCCGCAGCAATGGGTGAATTATCGAATCCGATGATCTGATATTCATCCGGCAGACAGTTGTATTTCTGGAAGATCAGATTGAGAAATATATTTGCGTAAGTATCATTGGATAAAAATATGCCTTTTTTCTGACCGGAATATTTACTGTCAATATCCTGAAAGATCACACGCATCTGTTCAAAAAGCTCCTGATAGGAATCACCGGAAACATTAAGGTTCAGTTCATAAGGAACATGATATTCCCGGCATGTTTCCTCAAAGGCACGGATACGGTCATAAGCCGGAATATTCTCAGGTACATGGACATTGATGTGGATCAGTACATCACACTGATTACGTATCAGCAGAGAAGTAGCCTGCATGCTGCCCATGTAATTGTCTGTTGTAACGCTGCATATATGTTCTGCTTCACGTTCAATGGCGATCACAGGAATATTATAGGAAGCCAGTTTTTCAGAGGAAAGAGTATGGCTGAGAACAATAAGTCCTTCAATCTTATAAGCCATCAGCTCGTCCAGATACTGCATTTCTTTCTCCGGGCCGCCATCACTGACAAAAACCAGAAATTTGTAATGATAATCGGAGTAACTTCGAAGAAGCTGTGTCAGCATTTCGGAATAATAATGAAGATAAAGGTTTGGGACAATGATCCCTACAAATTCGCTTTTTCCATTGGCAAGAACCCTGGCAAGCTTGTTTTTTCTGTAGCCGAGCTCATCAAGGGCTTTTGCGATCTTTTCCTGATTTTCCAGGGTCAGAGAATCCGGATGATTGAAATATCTGGAGATCGTAGTCTTGGAAAAACCAGTGTATTCTGCAATATCGGCAAATGTTACCTGCTTTTTAGCCATAAAAAAATAGTCTCCTTTTAACAGCAGAAAGTTATGATACGGAATGCAGATGTGATCATATAAGAGAAAGCTGCAGACCGTACAGGATGATTGGATTGATGTAATTAAGTATAACAATACAGACGTTAAATAGCAATAAAAAAATAACCAGTTAAGTTACCGGTAACTTTTCTTAAATAAATTAACAAAAAAGGTTGACAGAAGCTATGTCATATAGTAGTATCAAATTATAAAGTAACCGGTTACTTTACCGGTTACTAAACAAGAACGAAAGAACAAAAACGGGAGGAAAAGAGAATGAAAAAAGGTTCTGCGAAAGCTGTTCCGGCAGGAAAAAGAACTGCTGCAGAAAAGCTTCAGTATGTGAAAAAGAACTGGCAGCTGTATGTGTTTTTTCTGCTGCCTGCACTTCTTCTGACGATCATCTTCAAATACGTGCCCATGGGTGGCGTACTGATCGCTTTTGAGGATTACAATGTCATTGATGGTGTATTTGGAAGCAAATGGGTAGGACTGGAATACTTCCGGAGATTTCTGGCATCACCGGATTTTATGAATTATCTTGTGAACACTTTGAAACTGAGTATTTACGGACTGCTGTGGGGATTTCCGATTCCGATCATCCTGGCACTTCTTCTGAATCAGATCCGGAGAGCCGGGATCAGGAAAAAAATTCAGCTTCTGATCTATGCGCCGAATTTTATTTCCGTTATCGTACTCTGTGGTATGGTTCGTATGTTTCTTTCACCGGTAGGTCCGCTGAATAAACTGATCGGTTCCGATGCCAATTGGATGACTATGCCGGCAGCATTTCGTACCATTTACATAGCCAGCGGAATCTGGCAGACAGCCGGATGGGCATCCATTATGTATACTGCAGCACTTGCCAATGCAAGTAAGGATCTGGAAGAGGCAGCAGTGGTGGATGGAGCAAATATCCTGCAGCAGATCTGGTATGTACAGCTTCCGGCTATTAAAAACATCATTGTGATCCAGTTTATCCTTCAGGCCGGAAATATTATGAGCATTGGTTTTGAAAAAGCATATGCACTGCAGACAGATATGAACCTTCCTGCATCTGAGATTCTTTCTACTTATGTATACAGAATCGGTCTTCTGAATGGAGACTATGGATATTCTACAGCAGTGGGGCTGTTTAATTCAGTGATCAATGTAATTCTTTTGATCTTTGTAAACTGGGTAGTCAAGAAACTGAATGACGGAGAGGGATTATAGGAGGTGCTGTTATGGCAAAAGCAAAGAAAAAGAAATATTCGGCATCTGACAAAGCCATTTTAGGAATCGGATACGTACTTCTGGGTGCATTTGTACTTTCCATTCTGGTTCCGCTTTTATATGTTGTGATCGCATCCTTTATGGATCCGAATGTGCTGAACAGCCAGGGGATCAGCTTTGATGTGCGGAAGTGGACGATCGATGCGTACCGCAGAGTTCTTGAAAATAATATGATCTGGAGAGGTTTTGCAAACTCATTTTTTTATTCCCTGGTGTTTACCATTATTTCAGTTTTGGTAACTCTGCTGGCAGCATATCCAATGTCCAAGAAAGAATTTGTGGGAAGAAATTTCTTCAATGTTATTTTTCTCATTACCATGTTTTTCGGTGGAGGAATGATCCCGACTTTTATCCTGATCAATCAGCTGCATCTGGTAAATACAATCTGGGCAATCCTGCTTCCGGGTGCGTTTAATGTCTGGAACATGATCCTTGCCAGAACCTATTATCAGTCTATCCCCAAGGAACTCAGAGAGGCATCTGCCATTGACGGTGCCACGGAAATCGAGCATTTTTTCAAGATTATGATGCCGGTATGCAAACCGATCATCGCAGTGCTTGCACTGTGGTCCTTTGTAGGAATGTGGAACAGTTATTTTGACGCTATGATTTATTTGAATGATGCGAAACTGCAGCCATTGCAGCTGGTACTTCGTTCCATCCTTGTACAGAATACACCGCAGCCCGGAATGATCGCAGATATCCAGAGTACTGCACAGATGGCAAAGGTAGCGGAACTTCTGAAATATGCTACGATCATTGTATCAAGTTTACCGCTTCTGATCATGTATCCATTCTTCCAGAAATATTTTGACCAGGGCATTATGGTTGGTTCTGTAAAAGGCTGATGACAGGAGGTTGATAATGATGAAAAAAAGAATGAAGGCATTATTGGCAATCGGGCTTTCTGCAATTATAATGGTATGCAGTGCCGGATGTGGAAACGGAAAAGAACACATGAAAGCAGAAACAGATCCGGATATCCCGGTGGAAGATGTGTCCTTTCCTCTGAAAGAAAAAGCAGAGCTGTCTTTTATTACCAGTGCACCTGCAACATCTACACAGGAACCTAATGAAAGAACGATTTTTAAAAGACTGGAAAAGCAGACCAATGTCCACATTGACTGGACCTGTTTTGTATCGGATCAGTTTGATGATAAAAAAAATCTGGCGCTGGCACAGTTCGGAAATCTTCCGGATGGACTTTTTAACGCAGGGATGAGTGATTATGATCTTCTTCGTTATGCCAAACAGGGAATCATTATTCCGGTAGAAAATCTCATTGATAAATACATGCCGAATCTTAAGGCTGTATTTGAAAAATACCCGGAATACAGAACAATGTGTACAGCACCGGACGGACATATTTATTCTTTCCCATGGATCGAGCAGCTTGGTGCGGGGAAAGAAGCCATTCAGGCAATTGGAGATATTCCCTACATTAATAAAAAATGGCTGGATTATCTGAAGCTGGACGTTCCGACTACAACTGAGGAACTGGAACAGGTTCTGGTCGCTTTCCGCGACAATGCAGATAAACTGGAAAAGAAATTCAACATTGAGGGTGGTGTGATCCCGATGTCCTTTATCATCAATAATGGTGATCAGGATCCTGCAATTCTCATCAACGGATTCGGAGAAGGATATGGTGACACCGGTGATCATTTTGCAGTAAAAGATGATGGAACCGTTATTTATACAACTGTACAGGAAGGCTATAAAGAAGGTATTCAGTGGCTCCATCAGCTGGTAGAAGAAAAGCTGGTGGATCCGGAGGCTTTTACCCAGGAATGGTCAACTTATGTTGCAAAAGGTAAGAACCACAGATATGGTCTGTGTTTCACCTGGGATATTGCAAATATTGATAACAATGAAGATTATGTAATGCTCCCGGCGCTGGCCGGTCCGGATGGTCTTGTAAATATCACAAGACAGAATAACAGTGAAACCAGTGGCTTTGACAGAGGACGTTGCGTTCTGACTACAAGCTGTCGGAATACGGCACTGGCAGCAGCATGGATCGATCAGATGTATGCACCGATCCAGTCTCCGCAGAATAACTGGGGTACTTACGGGGAAAAAGATTCATTTAATATCTTTGAGATGTCCGAGAATGCAGAAGGTGGTCAGATGCTGAAACATATGGATCTGGGAGATGCATCTCCGGTAGAGGTTCGTGAAGCACAGTCTGTAAACGGACCGTTGGCAATACTTAACGAGTATTACGATGTATATGTAACAGAGCCGGCAGATGCAAAATGGCGTCTCGACAATATGCATGAAACATATCTTAAGGATATGAACAGTAAATATGTGTATCCGAATGTATTTATGAGTATTGATGATACCAATAAGGTATCTCAGTACGACACAGATATCAAGAAGTATGCGGAACAGAAAAAAGCAGACTGGATCCTGAATGGCGGCATCGATAAAGAATGGGATTCCTATCTGAAAAAGATGGAGCAGTATGGACTGTCTGATTATCTGGCAATCAAACAGAAATATTTTGACCAGTATCAGAAGTCTCTTAGTGAGACAGAGAAATAAAAACAGAAAAAGATACCGGTCAGAAACATAAAAAAGAAAGAGAGAGCAGAGTATGAGTGAAAAACTTGAAAAAGCACGTCTTTATGAAATAGAGGAAGCAAAAAATATCCCGCAGGAAGAGAAACCGGCCTTTCATGTATCTGCACCGGTTGGCTGGATCAATGATCCCAATGGATTTTCTGTTTTTAAAGGAAAGGTACATCTTTTTTACCAGTATCATCCTTACAGCCGTGACTGGGGCCCTATGCACTGGGGCCACAGTGTGACGGAGGATATGATCAGATGGGAGCAGCTTCCTGCAGCGCTTGCACCGGATCAGGAATATGATCGAGAGGGATGCTTTTCCGGAAGTGCTATTGAAGCGGATGGAAAACAGGCTTTGATCTACACAGGAGTTACAACAGAAAAGCTGCCTGATGGAAAAGAAGAAGTCCGGCAGAATCAGTGCCTTGCCTGGGGTGACGGAAAAGATTATGTAAAGGCCGAGAAAAATCCGATAGTCACCGGGGATATGCTTCCGGAGAAATGCAGCAGAGTTGATTTCCGCGATCCGAAGATATGGGAAGATAACGGAATATACTATATGCTCGTAGGATGCCGCAGCGAAGAAATTCCTGGACAGGTAGTTCTGTTTTCCAGTAAAGATCTGAAAGAATGGAAATTTGAAACAATTCTTGCGGAGAACTCCACAGGAGAAATCGGTGTTATGTGGGAATGCCCCGATTTCTTTCCGCTCGGGGATAAACATGTGCTGATCTGTTCTCCGCAGCATATGCGGGCAAAAGGGTATGAGTTTCATAATGGACATAATTCCCTATATTTTACGGGAGATTATGACAGCGAAAAACATACATTTGAAAAAGACGCACCGGTAAGTCTGGACTACGGACTTGATTTTTATGCGCCGCAGACAACCCTTCTTCCAGATGGAAGAAGAGTGATGATCGCCTGGATGAAATCCTGGGATAGCTGTGTGATCAAGGAAAAGCAGAGATGGCAGGGAATGATGACTCTTCCGAGAGAGCTGGAATATCGTGACGGAAAGATCTGGCAGAAGCCGGTCCGAGAAATTGAGAATTATCGGAAAAACCGTTGCTGTTATGAGAATGTAAAAGTGGGTGAGAGCTTAAGCCTTGAAGGCGTCCGTGGCCGAATGATCGATCTGACTGTGGAACTGCAGAACGCAGATGGCATCATGGATGGAAGCAGGAACTCCGGAAATCCAAATCAGGAAGCATTGGATGTGTACAATGAGTTCCGGATCGAGCTTGCACGCAATGAAGAATATACAACGGTCTTTACCTATGATCGAAAAAGACAGATACTGGAGATCGACAGAACCTGGAGCGGGGTGCAGCGTGATGTTGTATGTACAAGAAAGCTCCAGATCACAGATGACAGACAAAATCTGAAGCTGCGTTTTATCCTGGATCGAAGCTCCATAGAGCTTTTTATCAATGATGGAAGCAAAACTGCGACTACCGTGATCCCAACACCAGTGGAAGCAGATGAGATCCTGTTTCACAGTGACGGAAATGCTGTGATCCAGGTTGAGAAATATGATATTGTGTTGTAGAAGCCTCTCAAATATTGACAATTTCTCTATTTTTGTATAACATAGGGGAAGTTGCTTACGCCGGATCAGGAGTTATTCGTATCTCCTGATCCGGCATATATTTACAGGAGAGGAACACAGGAATGTTTTATCAGTTAAAAATCACAAGAAAAGGAACGAAACCGCCGGTATGGAGACGTTGTACTGTTGCGGCTGACGTTACATTTGCAAATATGGCAGCCATGCTTGAAAAACTGGTTCAGTATCCGGCAGGCAGCCTATATGAGATTGAATTTTTTCAGAAAAAAGTACAGATCCGTGAGAACGGTGACGGAGAAGCGAAGAATAATTTCACATTATTAAATGCAGGCGAGACAGAGACTGCAGAGCTTATGGATTCCGAGAAATGGTTTACCTTCCGTCAGTATGGCGCGGATAAGGAAGCTCCGGAATACAGAGTTGATATTGAGAAGAAAGACGAGGGAACAGCAGAAGCTCCTTCTATTGTAAAAGAAGTAAAGGGTGAGGATGATCCGTACTGGACAGAGGCACCGGAGCTGGGATGCACTGCAGCAGTTGAGACAGAGGCGGAAACAGCCAAAGCATCGGAAGACATTGCTGCAACAGTAGCAGCAGTAGAGGCAGCAGCCAGAGCTGCAAAAGCAGATGAGGCAGCCACAGGCAGCAGAAGAAATCCTACAGTAAAAGATTTCCTCATGTCCTATCGTAAAGAAGACCTTCTCAGCATTGCAGGTGAGCTTGGACTTCACTGCAGGGGAATGGAGCAGGAAGAGATCGCCGCAAAGGTTGCCGCAGAGGTTCTTAAACCGGAGGTTATGAAAGCAAGCTTCCTCGTAGCAGACGATCAGGAAGTACTGGCTTTTGAGGCGGCTATTCAGAGAAAATGCTTCCATGTTGCAGAGGATGAGTGGAATACATTAGAGTGGCTGAACGATATGGGCTACCTTGTTTCCTACAGTGATGATTACGCAGAAGTTCCGGCAGAGGTTGCAGCTGTTTACGACCAGATCAATACACCGGAATTCCGGACACTTCGCAGCCAGGTAAACTGGCTGAAGGATTGCCTTATTATGGTAAGCTATCTGTATGTATCTGCACCGGCAAAGACCGTATATGAGATGTTTAAGCAGAGAAAAGGCTTTGACATCGGATATGACAGCTTCATCGAGCTGTATCATACCATTCCGGAGAAGGCCTGTATCTGTGAGCTTGCGGGGGATCAGCTGATCCTGAAATCCGCACTGGTCAATAACATCTACAAGGATATCGAGAGACGTCAGGGTGGACGGAAATTCTATATTCCGTCTGTAGATGAGATCCTGGATTATTCCGAAAACGGGTATCCGACAAAATCTGCTTCTTACCAGAGACTGGGCAGATTCCTGCTGGATGAGATGAAGGTTTCCGATGCAGTGAAGGATCAGGTACTGTTCTTTATTTACAAAGAATGCTCCATGGATGGCAGAATGTCAGCGATCATGGAAAACCTGAACCAGAAGGGGATCCAGTTTAACGATGAGCAGCTTGAGAAATTTACAAAGCTGATCATGGAGGCAAACAATAACACAAGAATGCTGGAATTCCGCGGTTACACACCGAATGAGATCTCAGGAGCAGTATGGCCGTTTGCCACAGGCAAGCCGCACACTGCAATGCCGAACAGCTTTGTGCCGACAGCAATGCCGATGCAGCCGGCATCTGCAAGAAAAATCTACCCGAACGATCCGTGTCCGTGCGGAAGCGGTAAGAAATATAAGAAGTGCTGCGGAAGAAGATAATTCTGCAGAAAATTTACCGTAATTCCGGAGTTGAAAGTTCCCATAGATCGTTGCGGAGCGACTGCGCTCATGAGTGAGCAGCGAACGCGGATGATCTGGTTCGATTTATCGTTTGATGCAGTATCTCCGGAAATACCATACAAATTAATATAAGACAGTTCGTTTGTACCATCCTGTCTATAAATAAAACCAGGGCTGAAGAAGATGTGAGAATCAGGGCAGACTCGTGGCGGGTCTGCCCTTTTTTTACTTTAACTGGATCAAGGCCGGGAATCCCGGTTTTTTTTATTTATGGAAATATTCGGGTGGTGTGACAGATCTAGAAGGAGGAAAAATTTATGTATCAGTTAAAAACAGAAGCAGATTTCGATTCGGCACACTTTCTGTCCGGTTACACCGGCAAATGTTCCAACATCCATGGTCATCGCTGGCATGTGGAGATTGAGATCGAAAGCCGGAAGCTGGAGAAAAACGGTCAGGGGCGAGGGATGCTGGTAGACTTCGGAGATCTGAAAAAGGATCTTCGGGAGCTGGCAGATTCCATGGATCACACGCTGATCTATGAAGAAAATACATTACGTCCGAAAACGCTGGAAGCACTGGATGAGGAAGGCTTTCATCTGGTGAAGGTTCCCTTTCGCCCTACAGCAGAGAATTTTTCAGAATATTTTTTCAGGAAAATGGAAGAAAAGGGCTATCCTGTAAAAAGAGCTGTTGTTTACGAAACACCAAATAACTGTGCAGCTTACCGGGAAACGGAAGAAGAAACGGAGGCGGTATGGCTATGAGTACCTATCAGGTTGTAGAGAAATTTGTCAGCATCAACGGAGAGGGCAGACGGGCAGGAGAGCTTGCCGCTTTTATCCGGTTTAAGGGCTGCAATCTTCAGTGCAGCTATTGTGATACCAGCTGGGCAAATGAGCCGGGATGTGAGAGTGAAAGGCTGACAGAAGAAGAGATCCTTTCCTGGATCCGTGAAACAGGCGTAAAAAATGTGACACTTACAGGCGGGGAACCACTTTTACGGAAAGGCATGGAGGAGCTGATCGAGGCAATCCTGGAGGATCCATTCCGGCGGGTGGAGATTGAGACCAATGGAAGCGTAGATCTGAAGCCTTATCATATATTAAAAAAACGTCCGTCCTTTACCATGGATTATAAAGCACCGGACAGCGGCATGGAAAAAGAGATGCTCCTTTCCAATCTGGAGCTTCTGGGCAGTGAGGATACGCTGAAATTCGTGGTCAGCAGCCGCAGAGATATGGAAAAAGCTCTGGAAATCCTGGAAAAGTACAGGCTGGTCGGAAAAACGGCAGTTTATTTCAGCCCTGTTTTCGGCAGGATCCAGCCGGTGGAGATCGTGGATTTCCTTATGGAAAAAAAGCTCAACGATGTAAAGCTTCAGATCCAGCTTCATAAGGTGATCTGGGACCCGCAGAAACGGGGAGTATGACAGGAAAACATATCACAATATAACAAGAAATACCGCAGAAAAGGAGAACGCTATGAAAGCACTTGTACTTGCAAGCGGCGGTGTGGATTCCACCACCTGCCTGGGGCTTGCCGTAAACAAATATGGAAAAGAGAATGTAATTGCATTAACAGTAGCTTACGGACAGAAGCACACAAAAGAAATCGAGGCTGCCAGAAAAACAGCAGAATATTACGGAGTGGAGCATCTTTATCTGGATCTGGAGCCGATCTTCCGGTACAGTGACTGCTCGCTGCTGAAGCATTCAGACAGAGAGATCCCGCACGAAAGCTATGCAGAGCAGCTGAAGGAAACCGATGGCTCACCGGTTTCAACCTATGTGCCGTTCCGGAACGGATTATTTCTTTCCTCGGCAGCAAGTATTGCGTTGTCAAAAAACTGCAGTGTGATCTATTACGGAGCACATGCGGATGATGCAGCCGGAAATGCATATCCGGACTGCAGCAGTGCGTTTCACAATGCGATCAACGAGGCGATCTATCAGGGAAGCGGCGGCCAGCTGAAGGTTGAGGCGCCTTTTGTCAGCTGCACAAAGGCAGAGGTCGTAAAAACCGGCCTGGAGCTGAATGTTCCTTATGAACTGACCTGGAGCTGTTACGAAGGCGGCGAAAAGCCCTGCGGTGTGTGTGGAACCTGTATTGACAGAGCAGAGGCATTCCGGCTCAATGGAGTGAAGGATCCGGCACTTGACAGATAGATCGGATCATAAATATCCGTTTGACCATAGAAAGGAAAAAAATATGAGCAGAGAAAACCTGGAAAAAGAAGGGATCACCCTTCTCGGAAATCAGAAAGTAAAATATCCGGACAATTATGCTCCGGAGGTACTGGAAACATTTTTGAACAAGCACCCGGACAACGATTACTTTGTAAAATTTAACTGCCCGGAATTTACAAGCCTTTGTCCCATTACCGGACAGCCGGATTTCGCGACGATCACGATATCCTACGTACCCGGTGAAAAAATGGTGGAGAGCAAATCTCTGAAGCTGTATCTTTTCAGCTTCCGCAATCACGGAGATTTTCATGAGGATTGCGTGAACATCATTATGAAGGATCTGATCCGTCTCATGGATCCGAAATACATTGAGGTCTGGGGAAAATTTACGCCGAGAGGCGGCATTTCCATTGATCCCTACTGCAATTACGGAAAAGCCGGAACCAGATGGGAGGAGATTGCCTGGAAACGCCTTGCAGAGCATGACATGTACCCGGAAAAGATCGATAACCGGTAGAAAAACAAAAAGTCCCTGTTTTCACTGCGAAAAGCAATGAAAGCAGGGGCTTTTGTTTAGGTGCGCCTAGCGGCGCAGATTTATCTTTATGACAGCCGGATGCACTCCGATTCTGTGTCAAACAGATCAGCGATCACATCGTGCACGGTTTCGATCTTATCTGCCATATAGGCCTTTGCTCCGCAGAACAGCAGGCCGTTTTCCACGTCGCCCTTTACGGCGGCGATCAGCTTGTCTGTAATGCAGTAAGGGATCTCGCCGGGGGAACATTTGGCAAGGCAGCGGTGGCAGGAACTGTGCGGGATCTTTTCTCCGGCCATGACGTGCTGCATGAAGGGATTCATAATGGCACGTCCCGGCATACCTACCGGACTTTTTACAATGGCAATGTCGTCCTTTGCGGCGTGGATCAGGGATTCTTTCAGCCGGATGTCTGCGTCACATTCTTCCGTTGGGATAAAACGGGTGGCGACCTGAACGCCGTCCACACCAAGATCAAGGACATGCTTTACATCCTCGTGCGTGGCGATGCCGCCGGCAGCTACTACAGGGATTTCCGTGCCGAATTTTGCGGCATAGCTTTTTACAGTCTGGACGATCTTTCGGATCTCATTGTCGTAGGCTTCCGGTGTATAGGAATCCAGCTCTTCCTTGTGGAAGCCCAGATGACCGCCTGCCTGGGGACCTTCGATCACCACAAGGTCTGCAGTGCGCTTGTACTTTCTTTCCCAGTATTTCAGGATAACCTTTGCAGATTTGTCCGTTGAGACGATGGGGGCAATCTTTGTTTTGCTTCCGCTGACAAGAGCAGGGAGCTCTGTAGGAAGTCCTGCACCGGAGATGATCAGGTCAGCGCCGGCATGGACAGCGGCTTTTACATGAGATGCGTACTCCTTCAGTGCAACCATGATGTTGTAGCCGATGATACCGTCAGGAGAAATCCTGCGTGCTTTTTTCATCTCGGACAGGATAGCCCGCTGGTTGGCTTCTTCGGTATTCCGGTCGAAATCCTTTTCCCGGTAGCCGATCTGAGCGGTGGAAATGATTCCGATCCCGCCTTCCTTTGCAACGGTGCCTGCCAGACGGCCAAGGCTGATGCCGACACCCATTCCACCCTGGATCAGGGGAAATCTTGTAAGTTTATCACCGATTTTAAAATTCTTCATAATGATCAGATCCTCACATTCATTTGCGTTCTTTAAATGATTTTAATATAAAATAGTTTTATCATCAAAGTATATCATAACAGGGAAATTTGTCAATGTAAATGTCGGTGAATCAGGGAAGTCCTCTGCTTCAATTGCGAATAGCTGTTTGACCAGATTTTGTTAAAATCCACTTTGTTGACAGAACAGAAAATATCAGGCAAATTCACAGTGATATCAGCTTTACAGAAAACTGTAAAGTGAATTAGAGGAAAAGGGAGGAACAGGTATGCGAAAAAAGACGAGTACCATCATGGCCTGGCTGCTTGCGGCGTCCGTGACAGTCACATCTCTGTCAGCGGGAACCGTGACGGCCTATGCACAGGAGGAAATGCCGCTGGCGGAAGCCGGAACCGTGACAGAGAGTGCGGAAGAGTTTGGCGACAGCAGTGATAGCATTGCAGATATTGCGGAAGAGGGCAATATTGAAGCTAAAGAAAAGGGTGAGCTGACAGCATTATGCTGTGTAGTCTTACCCTTTTTATGTGTGATGAAATTTTTAAACTGTAAAGCAGTAGACTGTGTCCGGGATCCCTCTGGCAAAATCAGAATTTAAACAGATTCAGACCGATCTCCTGATTGAACTCACGGCCGATCTCTCCGTCGATCACCTGGATTTGGATCTCGGCAGTAGCGCTGATGATGGCACGGTTCAGATGACCGCCGTGTACATGGCCTTCCTCGTCACCGGCTGCGATATGGAGATGAAGATAAACGTCACCGTCTTTGCGGGTAACGGTACCGGTAAGTGATACGATCTCAAACGCTCCCTGGAACTGAATAGAGTGGTATTCCTTTGTCACTGTGTTGTATACGCCTGCAGTGAAATCATTGATGGTGCCAAGGCCTGTGACCTGTGCAAGGCGGATATTCTCTTTTTTTGCAACCTTGCCGATTTCCTCCAGGATCTCTTCCTTCGGATCAAGACGAAGATAGATCGTGTTTCCAAAACGTCTGTATTCCATGATAAAAACCTCCCTTTGTGTGATATTTGCCATAAACAGCGGCGGATGTTTTTATCCGCTTGTCAATAAGTATAATACATTTTATTTTTTTTCGGAAGACCTGGGAAAGAGAATGCCGGAGTCTCATGTCTGTGCGAGAGATTTTTTTTGACGTCTGCTCTTAGCATTGGAGGCAGTCGGGGATACGTTTGAGGTTTCGTTAGGTGGATGTGGTTGAGGGACGCCAGAGGAAGGAGGCATCGCTCCGGGAGTGGATGCAGTCGGGGATGTTTTTGAGGTTTCGTTAGGTGGATGTGGTTGAGGGACGCCAGAGGAAGGTGGCATTGGCCCGGGAGTGGATGCAGTTGGGGATGTTTTTTGAGGTTTTGAGAGGTGGATGTGGTCGAGGGACGCCAGAGGAAGGTGGCATCGCTCCGGGAGTGGATGCAGTCGGGGATGTTTTTGAGGTTTTGAGAGGTGGATGTGGTTGAGGAACGCCAGAGGAAGGTGGCATCGCACCGGGCAGGGACTCCGTCGGGGGATACTACTAGGGCTCCGTGAGACGGCTAAAAGCATTGCGGCAGGGCCAGAACTCGCC
>NZ_WQQD01000039.1:0-750 GCF_018785605.1 Blautia sp. MCC270 | reverse complement strand
TTACATTTAAGTCCTCGATCGTTATATAAGATGGCTTGGTTTTCACTATCTCAGCGATTGTCTTGTTAATGTAATCAGTACGGATATTATCTATCTTATGATGAAGTTTCTGTACCTTGAGTTTTTGTTTTTGTATATTCGTCCTTTGAGTGACTTCTCCTTTCTTTAGATTTTCATACTTACGGGAGAGACATCTCTGTTCCCGAATAAGTTGTTTCTCAAGCTTTTTCAGTCTTGCTGACTTGTTGATGTTCTTATAAGTCTTACCATTAGAAACAATGGCAAAATCCTTTAATCCCAGGTCTATGCCAATTCCTGCATTGGAATTATCAGCAATCTTGTTATCAGAAATTTCTACAAGAACTGAAACATAGTATCTGTCAGCTTTCATTGAGACCGTGCCGCTTTTAACCACATATCCGTCTTTAGTTGTTGGAATATATCCTTTTTCTTTGATACGGACCCAACCAAGTGACGGAATATTGATTCTATGCCTTTCGCAACGACAATCCTTTGGATTATTCTTTACAAAATACATCTTTACATCAGATCTGCCTTTCTTTTTGAACTTAGGAAAAGCACTCTCGTGATTGAAAAATCTTGTAAAAGCAGTTTGTCCATTATTTACTGACTGTGTTACTGCTTTTGAATAAGCTTCCTTGATCCACGAATACTCCGGATGCTCAGAAAGATATTCATTGTTAAGCCAGACTCTAAACCTGTTACTGCTCATAAACTTTTCACCGTTGT
>NZ_WQQD01000038.1:0-88426 GCF_018785605.1 Blautia sp. MCC270 | reverse complement strand
TTTTTTAAGCAGATATGCTCAGATGTGCAATTCATCTCACCATCTGAAGAGGTGGGAGAATTCTTGCTACATTTGTTAAAAATTTTTCAGTGCAGCCCGAAGAATTGCTTCTACATCATCTGCCGGCACATCTTCCGGTACCTTTCGTACTGCACGAAGGGCATCTGCAGAACTGTATCCTAATGCGACAAGCGCCTCCACCGCTTCCTGACGACTATCCCTCAGATCAGATGCTCCCTCAGCTGCTTCTTCCTGCTGATGCGCCAGTTTCATCTCAAAAGCATCTTCCAACTTCAGCTTGTCTTTCAGCTCCAGGATCATTTTCTGGGCTGTCTTTTTCCCGATTCCAGGGGCCTTGGAGATTGTTTTTACATCATCGGAAAGCACTGCAAAACGAAGCTCGTCTGCACTGATCCCGGAAAGGATACCCAGAGCGCCTTTAGGTCCGACTCCGTTGACACCGATCAGAAGCTTGAACATGCCAAGATCATCCTTCGAAAAAAAACCATATAGTTGTAGAATATCCTCCCGCACATAGAGAAAGGTATGGATCTTCTTTTCATCGCCTATCCGTGCTTTCCCAAGATCCTGTCCTGTCATATAAATCTCATAACCAATTCCGCCATTTTCCACAACCAGACAATTTTCACCGATATCTGCTACAGTACCTTTTACAAAAGAAATCAAATCTCAAGGCTCCTTCCCTGAAACAGCTGAACATCTGTTTCCCATATGAACGCAATAGTAACATAATTTTCAAAAAAAATCAACCCGGAATACAATCTCCGGGTTGATCCTGTATACGAGCCTGTGATTCCTCTCGCTGTTTTCTATCACTGATTAAGGAAATCCTGATCCTCAAAATAATTGATCCGCATAGAAGAACGGACATCATGAAGCGTTGCGGCAGCTTTTTCTCTGGCAACCTCTGTACCGGCTTTCAGGATATCGAACACATCTTCGGTTCGCTGCTCCCACATTTTCCTTCTTTCACGGATCGGTCCAAGCTCTGCCTGCATAACATTATTCAGGAACTTCTTGACTTTCACATCACCAAGGCCACCTCTCTGATAGTGAGCCTTAAGTTCATCCAGATTCTGATACTCTGGCAAAAATTCAGCAAAATGTTCCGGGCGGCTGAAGGCATCCAGATAGATAAATACCGGATTTCCCTCTACACGACCAGGATCCTGAACACGAAGATGGTTCGGATCTGTAAACATGGACATGATCTTTTTCTTCACAACATCTTCTTCATCAGACAGATAGATGCAGTTTCCGAGAGATTTACTCATCTTAGCCTTTCCGTCAATTCCCGGAAGACGTAAGCATGCTTTATTGGAAGAAAGAACAATTTCCGGATCTGTCAGTGTGTCACCGTAAACGGTATTAAATTTATGGACGATCTCCTTGCACTGCTCAAGCATCGGAAGCTGATCTTCACCTACCGGTACATGTGTTGCACGAAAGGCAGTAATATCAGCAGCCTGACTGATCGGATAGCAGAAAAAGCCTACCGGGATGCTGGCTTCAAAATTACGCATCTTAATCTCGGATTTAACGGTAGGATTACGCTGTACTCGTGCTACCGTAACCAGATTCATATAATAAAAGGTAAGTTCTGTCAGCTCCGGAACCATGGACTGGATAAAAATATTGGATTTCTCCGGATCAAGCCCGCATGCCAGATAGTCCAGAGCAACCTGAAGAATGTTATGGCGTACTTTCTCCGGATGCTCTGCATTATCTGTAAGTGCCTGGGCATCTGCGATCATAATATAAATCTCATCATATAAGCCGGAATTCTGCAGCTTCACACGCTCTGCCAGAGATCCAACATAATGACCTACATGAAGGCGCCCCGTCGGGCGGTCGCCAGTTAAAATAATCTTACTCATGAATTTCGTTCTCCTTGAAGTATACTGAATATTTATATCCTATTATAGCCCCTTGAAATTCACCGGTCAAATATTTTTAACCGGAAACTGCAATTTTTCATTGAAATATAACCAAAAATTTGTATGTATTTATTTTATTTATGCATTATCGGGCACAACATGCTTTATTCCAAAAAAGAACTGCCACGTCACTCGGAAAACTTCCGTGACAGGCAGTTCTTTTTTGTTTTACAGAATCACATGTCTTGGGCAAACTTCCTTACATTTACCGCAGCCTGTACACTTATCGTAATCGATGTGTGCACAGAAATCGGTAACTGTGATCGCCTCGGACGGACAATTCTTTTCACATTTTTTACAGCCGATACAGCCAAGCTCGCAGGCAGCTGTAACTGCCTTACCTTTTGCGTGGGAGCTGCAGGCTACACGTGTCTGTTTGTCATATGGTACCAGCTCGATCAGGTGACGTGGACATTTGGCAACACATTTGCCACAGGCTTTACATGCTTCCTGATCTACGACCGCAATACCATTCACTATATGGATCGCATCAAACGGACATGCCTTTACACAGCTTCCGAAGCCCATACATCCGAATGTACAGTCTTTTGCACCGCTACCTGGGATGAAAGCCATCATCTCACAGTCTTCCACACCTGTGTACTCATATTTCACAGTCGTCTTATCACAGGTTCCCGCACATTTTACAAAAGCAACCTGACGTGCGGTTTCTTTTACTTCCTGTCCCATGATCGCGCCAATCTTGGCTGCAACAGGAGCACCACCAACCGGACACTGATCTACAGGAGCTTCTCCCTTTGCAATTGCGGCAGCGAGTCCGGAACATCCCGGATATCCACAACCACCACAGTTATTTCCTGGAAGAACGCCGAGAATGGCTTCTTCCTTTTCATCTACCTTAACGGTTAATTTCTTGTCTGCAAGTCCGAGGAAAATACCGATGAATAAACCAGTACCGCCGACAATGACTGCAGCCATAATAATTCCTGTTATACTCATGCTCTTCTTCCTCCTATACGATTCCGGAGAATCCAAAGAATGCAATAGCCATCAGTGCTGCCGTAAGCAGAACGATCGGCATACCCTGGAAGGATTCCGGAATATCGTTGTATTCCATTTTTTCACGGATTCCCGCAAGTAATACAATTGCGATCAGGTAACCTACACCTGTGGCAAATCCGTTGACAACACTTTCAAGAATGCTGTATTCATATTTAACGTTGTTCAGTGCTACACCAAGAACTGCACAGTTTGTTGTGATCAGAGGAAGGTATACACCAAGTGCCTTGTAAAGGGATGGTACAAATTTCTTGAGAAACATTTCTACGATCTGTACCAGTGCCGCGATAACCAGGATAAATACAATCGTTTTCAGATACTCAAAATGGGTCGGTACCAGGATGAATTTATAAAGCAGTCCTGCAACAAAAGATGCAATAGTAATAACAAACACAACTGCACCACCCATGCCGGCTGCGGTTTCTGTTTTCTTGGAAACTCCAAGGAAAGAACAGATTCCCAGGAACTGACTCAATACAACGTTACTGCAAAGCGCAGAACCAATTGCGATCAACATCAAGCTTGCCATTTTCTATTCCCCCTTTTTATTCTTTGTCGGAAGGACATCCGCCGCAGGTCGCACAATTGGAGCCACAGCCGGACTGGATCTTGGAAACATCTTTGCCCTTCTTTGCCATGTTGATCTTTACTTTGTTCTGGATCGCTGCAAGTCCGGCAAGAACCAGAAATGCTCCAGGTGCAAGGATAAAGATAGTGATCGGGGTATAGCCGACAGCACCGGTAGCTGCATCAGCAACCGGAATGATCTGTGCTCCGAAAGCCTTTCCAGAACCAAGGATCTCTCTTACAAGACCAATGGCAACCAGGCCCACTGTAAAGCCAAGACCCATTCCAAGTCCGTCAAAGATAGACGGAAGGACAGGGTTCTTGGAAGCATAACTCTCTGCTCGTCCCAGAATGATACAGTTAACAACAATCAGTGGAATGTAAATTCCAAGTGACTCATAAAGAGAAGGAGTAAAGCCCTCCATCAGAAACTGTACGATAGTTACAAACGATGCTACAACTACGATAAAGGCCGGCATTCTGACAGAATCCGGGATAACCTTACGCAACATGGAGATGAGCATGTTTGACATAACCAGAACTACGGTTGTGGAAAGTCCCATACCAATACCATTGATCGCAGAAGTCGTTACCGCAAGGGTAGGACACATACCAAGCATCAGGACGAAAATCGGATTTTCGGTTATAATGCCGTTTTTTAATCTTTCACCACAATTATTCATATTCAACTACCCTCCTAAAATGCGTTTTTGCAATAGCCGATAGCTGTATTGACTGCACCGGTAAAAGCTCTGGATGTGATGGTCGCACCACTGATAGCATCAATAGGCTCACCTTCGCCGCCGTCCTTGGATACATAGAATTTATCGGTATTCTTTCCAACATACTGTTCCTGGAACTTCGCTTCTGTAGCACGCATTCCAAGTCCGGCAGTCTCACTGATGGAAAGAATGGAAACGCCGCTGACGGTACCGTCTTTTGTTACACCAACTGTGATCTGGATATCACCACCGTAACCCTCTTTATCGGTTACAGTTACCACATAGCCTTCATCTGCTGCTTCACAGACTTCATCTACGGTTGCTTTGATTCCAAGATCTGCAGCTGTTTTATCTGCTGCTTCCTTGTCTACATCTACAGCTTTAAAATCTTCCAGGCTTACATCACTGAATACAGTTTGCCATGCTTCTTTTTTTGCCTGTTCCTCGGTTCTTGCAATGGGTTCTTTGGTAACTTCGTAAACCAGTCCAAGGCCAAGGCCGGCAACTACTGTAATGATTGTAAGGATCAATGTATTTCTGATAATCTTACCCATTATTTCTTGCCTCCTTTTCCAAAAGCAACCGGTTTTGTTACTTTTTCAATAAGCGGAACCAGAAGATTGCAGAAAATGATCGCATAGGAAACGCCCTCTGCGGAACCACCAAAGAGACGGAATACCGCTGTCACGATACCGAGGCAGCAGCCATATACCAGCTGACCTTTCGGAGTGATCGGAGTCGTCACATAATCGGTTGCCATAAACCAGGCTCCAAGCATCAGACCTCCTCCAAAGATATGGCTGAAAAGATAGTTTACATCAAAGCCTTTGCCTGTTCCCAGCATATAGAAAATGACAAATATTGCAAAACTTCCAATATATGTAAGAGGTACCTTCAGATCGATGATCTTAAATGCAAGAAGGATCACTGCACCGATGAGGATCGCCAGGGCAGAAGTCTCACCGATGGTACCCTGGATATTACCAAGGAAGAGATTCTTTACAGGAATAGAAGTCCCCTCAATGAATCCCTGGCTTTTAAGCGCTGCCAGAGGTGTTGCCTGTGTAACCGCATCTACAACAGCATGGGAGCTTTTGGAAACTGCAAAGTTAGTCATTTTTCCGGCAAAAGAGATCATAAGGAAACATCTTCCTGCAAGAGCCGGGTTCATAAAGTTCTGTCCAAGTCCACCGAACAGCTGTTTTACAACAATGATCGCAAAAGCACTACCAAGGATCGGCATCCAGATCGGGATCTGGGGCGGCATGTTCAGTGCAAGCAGAAGTCCTGTTACAACTGCACTGAAATCAGTAGTTGTATTCTTTTTATGCATCAGTCGGTCATACAGCCATTCAAAAAACACACTGGATGCAACCGTCGCCAGCACTACAAGGAGTGCATGCACTCCAAAGTTCCAGATACCGAAAAGTGTTGTCGGCAGAAGTGCGATCACTACCAGCTGCATAATACGGCTGGTGGTCATTTTATCCCTGATATGGGGATTAGATGATACGTTATACATTTGTTCCATTGTTATTCCTCCCCCTATTTCTTTTTCTTGCGCTCTGCAAGAACCATTTTTCTCATAGATTTAATACTCTGAGTCAGAGGTCGTTTGGCCGGACAGATGTAACTGCAGCAGCCGCACTCGCAGCATTCCATACCATCCATTTTTTCGAAGCCTGCCATATCGCCGTGTTCTGCAAGAGTTGCAAGGCGGGCCGGAACCACATGGCCCGGACAGACGCTTACACAACGTCCGCAATTGATACATGCAGTCTGGATCTGCTTCGCCTCGGAAACTGCGTCACGCTCCAGGAAAAGCAGGGAAGAAGTTGTCTTCGTACATGGAATATGAAGATCATACAGCGCAAATCCCATCATCGGTCCGCCGGAGATTGCTTTTGCGATCTTTTCCTTCAGTCCGCCTGCAGCATCTACCAGTTCAGACAGATCTGTTCCTGTAAGAACGGAAAAGTTCTTCGGTGTACGGATACCATCTCCGGTAACCGTTACATTACGGCTGATAACCGGCTGTCCAAGGATCACTGCCTTATAAACAGAAGTGACGGTCTCTACGTTATCAACCACGCATCCTACATCTGCCGGAAGCATGGTGGAATTGATCTCTCTGCCTGTTACCGCATAGATCAGTGTACGCTCACCACCCTGAGGGTATTTGGTCTTAAGCTCTTTTACTTCCATACGCTCTTTGCCTTTGATGGCTTCTTTCATCCTGGCAATACAATCCGGTTTGTTGTCCTCGATACAGATACATCCCACTGCCTTCGGGAAAGCTTTCAGGATTACTTCCAGACCACCAACAATGCTTTCCGGTTCTTCCATCATCCTTCGGTAGTCACTGGTAATATAAGGCTCACATTCCGCACCGTTGACCAGGATATGATCGATCTTGTCAGGTTCCTTTGGTGAAAGCTTTACATGTGTCGGGAAACCTGCACCACCCTGACCAACAACTCCGCCTTCCTGAATCCTTTTCAAGATATCCTCCTTGGAAAGATCCGAAAGCTTTGCAGGTGCATATTCCACAGATTCGTACAGACCGTCATTCTCAATGATGATTGCATCACCCATGGCGCCTACTGCGGTCAGACGTTTCTCGATTCCCTTTACGGTTCCTGATACAGACGAGTGTATCGGTGCGGAAACAAATCCTCCTGCTTCTGCGATTTTCTGTCCTGCAAGCACATGATCACCTTTTTTTACGATCGGCTTGGCCGGAGCTCCGATGTGCTGAGAAACAAGAATTGCCAGATCTCCCTTCGGCAGATACTTCTCGACAGGACAGTTTTTTGACAAATCTTTGCCGTCATAAGGATGGATACCACCCCTGAAGGTTAAAAATGCCATAGATCTCATCTCCTCCTTTATTTTTGCAAGTACATGTACATGGTATTTCTGCGTTGCGCATATACTCTTTTTTAAAGTTGATTCTGTATTTCTGATTTTCCTTTTCTTATTTCATCCAAGACAAACAAGATCTATTTCGCTCCCATAAATCATTTCGCGAAACATTACCAGCGAACAGTAACAAAATAGCTTCTGCTTTGAGCAGGATATGTATGAAAGATTGAATCCAGACACGATCCTGTGATATACTTCGGTAGAAGATATTCACCAGCTCATAAAAAGCTGTAAATGAATAACCAATTTATGAAGCGATAATAGTCATTTTTTCACTGTCAATCCCTACATAAATCCAGTACCATTTCCTGTTTTTTATCATCAACTCTACTAATAACTATAACTCATTTCACATTAAATTGCACTATTGAAAAGCAATTTTTTTGTGTATAATCAGATACAATCCATAAAGGAGAAAATTAACATGATCGTTAAAAAAATGCCGATTTTACAAGGGTTTCCAGACTTTAAGACTGTTAAAAAATTGACTAAAAATCATGGATTTT
This sequence comes from Blautia sp. MCC270, assembly GCF_018785605.1. Taxonomy (NCBI): domain Bacteria; kingdom Bacillati; phylum Bacillota; class Clostridia; order Lachnospirales; family Lachnospiraceae; genus Blautia; species Blautia sp. MCC270. The sequence goes on along the minus strand of NZ_WQQD01000038.1, from coordinate 80,728 downwards.
CAGAGCGTTTTGTACCGCTTTTCTATGATATTGAAACTACAGGACTATCACGAAATTCCACTTTTCTGTATCTGATCGGTGCTGTAGCCTACGAAGAAAACAACTGGCAGATGTACCAGTGGATGATTGAAAACGAAGAGGAAGAACCTGAACTTCTGAAAACATTTTCTGAATTCCTTCAGAATTTTTCATGTACGATCCAATATAACGGTGACAGCTTTGACCAGCCTTATCTGGATGCACGATATCAGGTCCACGGACTCTCTTCCCCTTTTGCAAAGCTGCCTTCTTTGGACCTTTACCGGGAACTAAAGCCGCTCAAGGGACTTCTGAAGCTTTCACGGATGAATCAGCCTTCTATGGAATCATTTCTCGGTATCACTGAACGGAACTACTGTGATGGGGGTGCCTGCATCCGTCTCTACAAACAATTCGCTTCCGGAAAGAAACCGGAAGCGGCAGAGATCGTTATGGGGCATAACCGGGAAGATCTTCTGGGACTTGGAAAAATTTTCTCAATGCTGTCCTATCTTGCTCTTTTCAATGAAGATTACGAAGCACTAAATTGTGAAATTCAAGACGATCAATTGGCCTTTACCATTAAAACTAATTACGATCTGCCTGTTGAATTTTCAAATCATAGTGAAGAATTCTACATAATCGGACAGAATAACCGTGTCCGTCTTCTTGTAAAGTCTCAAAATGGACGTTTAAAGCAATACTACTCCAATTATAAGGATTACGATTACATCCCTTCCGAAGACACTGCAATACCCAAAACCTTAAGTGCCTGCATGGATAAAAAGCTCCGAAGACCTGCCAAAAGGGAAACCTGTTACACCTGGTTCCCTGTAACAGAAGCTTTTCTGCATGATCCTTTAAAACAGAAAACCTATCTGAAGCACTGCCTGTCATATTATCTTTCTGTTCTTAAATAATATCTCTGTTACGCAATTCCAATCAAAAAAAGGCCGTCACAATAAATGTGACGGCCTCTGAAATTCAAAATATTCAACTGCTGTACAGCTTCTGAGAAATTACTCCTCTGTCTGCTCTGCAGAATTATCCTCGAGTGCTTTCATGCTGAGGCTGATCTTTCTGTCTTCGCCATTGAAATCAACAACCTTAGCCTCGATCTCCTGACCGATGGAAAGTACATCAGATGGTTTCGCAACGTGCTCTCTGGAGATCTGAGATACATGAAGAAGAGCATCTACTCCAGGTGCAAGCTCAACAAATGCACCGAAATCTGTCATACGTGCAACTTTGCCCTTTACTACGTTTCCTACTGCGAAGTCCTCAGCAGCTGTAAGCCATGGGTTCTCCTCCGGGAATTTAAGGGAAAGTGCGATCTTGTCTCCGTTGATATCTTTGATAAGAACTGTAACTTTATCACCTACGTTGAATACTTTCTTCGGGTTCTCTACTCTGCCCCAGGACATCTCAGAGATGTGAAGAAGTCCGTCTGCTCCGCCGAGGTCGATGAATGCACCGAAATCTGTAACATTTTTAACAACACCCTCAACTTTATCGCCTACGTTGATCTTAGCAAGAAGCTCTTTCTGTTTCTCAGCTTTCTCAGCAAGAAGAAGCTGTTTGCGGTTACCGATGATACGGCGTCTTCTTGGGTTGAACTCTGTGATAACGAACTCGATCTCCTGATCTGCATATTTGGAAAGATCTTTCTCATATGTGTCAGATACAAGGCTTGCAGGAATGAATACTCTTGCTTCCTCAACATTGACACAAAGACCACCGTCAAGTACCTGTGTTACAGGAGCCTTCAGAACCTCCTGGTTCTCGAATGCCTCCTCAAGACGTTTGTTGCCTTTCTCTGCAGCAAGACGTTTGTAGGTAAGTGTAACCTGTCCCTCTCCGTCGTTTACTTTGAGAACCTTTGCTTCCATGGTATCGCCAGGTTTAACAACGTCTGTAAGCACAACGCTTGAATCGTTTGTGTACTCGTTCTTTGTGATGATACCGTCTGCTTTATAGCCGATATTCAGGATGATCTCATCATCTTTAACATCGATGACGGTACCCTGTACGATCTCTCCATTTCTGATTGTTTTTACGGAATCTTCCAGCATCTGTTCAAAACTTAACTCTGACATGTTCTTGAACCTCCTCAATAATTTTCTTTGGGGTGGAAGCCCCTGCTGTAATACCTACACAACTACTGCATTGGAACATTTCAGAATCCAAGTCTACAGGTGTTTGTATATAGTAAGTATTTCCACATTCCTTTTTACATATTTCAAACAGCTTTTGAGTATTGGAGCTATGTCGGCCACCTACGACCAGCATAGTGTCTACCTCTCCGGCTATCGCTTTAGCTTCTTTCTGCCGTTCTTCGGTAGCATTACAAATAGTGTTTAAAATATTTAAAATATTTAAAACATTATTATCATAACTCTTTTTGCGGAGAATTTCAACTAATTCTTGAAATTTGTTGTAATTAAATGTCGTCTGGGACACTACACATACTTCTTTTTCCGGAGAAATATTGAATTTTTCAGCATCCTCTGCATTTCTGATCACTGTATATGGTCCCTGACACCATCCGCAGATCCCCTGTACTTCCGGATGGCCCGGATCACCGATGATCACAATATGGGCACCTCTGGAGCTTTCTCTCTCGACGATCTTGTGGATCTTCAGCACAAAAGGACAGGTAACATCTACATATCCGAGACCATATTTTTTGATCGTGTTATAAACCCTGCGGCCTACTCCATGGGAACGGATCACAACAGTGCCGCCCTTCAGGCTGCCAAGATCCTTCTCACAGATCACAGCCACACCTTTTTTTTCGAGATCTGAGACAACCTCCTCATTATGGATGATCGGGCCCAGTGTATAAATCGGTGCTGCATCGGAACCGATCAGCTCATAAACACGGTCAACTGCTCTTTGTACGCCGAAACAGAAGCCGGCAGTTTCTGCAACTTTTACGTTCATCCATTCACCCTTTTTCTGTATACGGAAAGGATACTCTCAACCACTTCGTCAATTCCCATCTCAGATGAATCAACAAGAACAGCATCCTCTGCTTTTTTAAGCGGAGAAACCGCGCGGTTCATATCTCTCTCATCTCTGTCAACAATATCTTTCAGGATTTCATCCATATCGCAGGCTTCACCCTTCTCTGTAAGCTCCAGGTATCGTCTGCTGGCACGGGTCTTTGCACTTGCAGTCAGAAAGATCTTCACTTCCGCATTGGGAAGAATAGTGGTTCCGATATCTCTTCCGTCCATAACTACATTATTCTCGGCTGCAAGATTGCGCTGCAGCTTCAGAAGATGTGCACGCACCTCCGGATTTGCAGAGCTTACAGATGCCATATTTCCTACCTCTTCCTTACGGAGGAACGCAGTTACATTCTTTCCGTTAAGGATCACCTGCTGCTCACCGTTCTCATAACGGATAGAGATATCCGCATCGTGACAGGCTTCAGAGATTTTTTCGTCACCGCTGATCCCTTTTTCCAGAAGATAAAGTGCCATGGCACGATACATTGCCCCTGTATCTACATAAATAAAGGACAGCTCCTTTGCCACTTTTTTTGCAATTGTGCTTTTTCCTGCACCTGCCGGTCCGTCAATTGCAATATTAATACCCATAATCGTTGCTCCTTCCTCTTTTCTGTTATTCTATCGCCTGAGCTGCCGCATACGCTGTAGACCATGCGATCTGAAGATTATAGCCACCGGTCACTGCATCCAGATCCAGTACTTCACCTGTAAAATACAGATTTTTTATTTTTTTGGATTCCATTGTGGATGGCTGTATCTCTTTTACTGACACACCGCCTCTTGTGATGATCGCTTCCTTAAACTCTCCCATTCCCGTGATCGTAAACGGAAAAGCCTTGATCAGACGGCCAAAAGCCTGACGCTCTTCCCTGGAGATCTCATGTACCGGTTTTTCCCCGGGGATACCGCCAATTTCGATCATGATCGGAGTCAGAGAAGACGGAAAAAGAACACCGATCACATTTTTAAACTGCTTGTTATGATTTGCATCAAATTCACGCAGGATCCGGGCGTCAAGCTGTTCTGCATCAAGCGCCGGCTTTAGATCCAGGAAAGCCTCCAAAGGCTCCTTTTCCAGCTTTTTGCCGATCTGGGCACTGGCGGAAAGGATCAGCGGTCCTGTCACTCCGAAATGAGTAAACATCATCTCGCCGAAATCTTTATAGAGAACTTTTTTGCCGGATTTTACTGTAAGCTCCACATTCCGAAGGGAAAGGCCCTGAAGTTTGGAGACATAATCTTCTTTTGCCACCAGTGGTACCAGTGATGGTGACTGGGAAACAACTTTATGTCCCGTCTCAGCTGCAAAACGATATCCGTCTCCTGTGGAACCTGTGGACGGGTAGGAAAGCCCTCCTGTGGCAACTACCACAGTATCCGCTTCAAAAAAGGTACCGTCCGAAAGTAATACACCGGTAACTTTTTCATCCTGTGTACAAACTTCCTTTACCTCTGTATGAAGATGGATCTGCGCTCCGGCTTTTTTCAGTTCCCGCTCAAGCGCACGGATAATATCTGATGAATGATCCGATACCGGAAAAACCCGGTTTCCACGCTCTGTTTTCAGCGGCACTCCTGCCTCCTCAAAAAATTCCATCACATCTCTGCTTCCATAGGTGTAGAAAGCACTGTAAAGAAATTTGCGGTTTGACATCACTGCCGGAAAAAGTTCTTCGGTATCGGAATCATTGGTGACGTTGCATCGTCCCTTTCCGGTGATGAAAAGCTTTTTTCCGAGTTTCTCATTTTTTTCCAGTATGTGAACCTGGTGTCCTCTGCGCGCAGCATATACACCGCAGAGCATTCCGGCGGCACCGCCGCCTATGATCGCAACTTTGGACATTACCTGTTATCCTGCCTTTTTTATCTTTTTTATGCACAAAGGAGCCTGCATACAGCAAGCTCCTTTTCCTGTTTTGAAATGCATCTGCATTTCTATGTGTGCTTTATACCGGGTATGCGCCGTTCTTGGTATCTGCTACAGTCTCATCAACTTTTGTCTTCTGAGCCTGGCGATATTTAAAGAAGTCCATGGCAACCTGCGGGAACAGTGCATATGTGAGAACATCCTCATCCTGCTCCTTGTACTGTGCCATCTCGCTCTCAAGCTTATCAAGCTCATCCTCCAGAAGATCTGCCGGACGGCATGTGATCGGTTCAATATCTCCGATACATTTTTTCTGTACTTCCGGATTGAACGGTCTGGCTGTTGCGCCATACTTACCACTTAACACGTCTTTTGTCTCTTTTGTGACAACCTTGTAACGCTCGCCCATGATCACGTTAAATACAGCCTGTGTACCAACGATCTGGGAGGACGGTGTAACAAGCGGTGGCTCACCAAGGTCTTTACGTACACGCGGAACTTCCTCAAGTACTTCGTAGAATTTATCCTCGGCATGCTGCTCTTTCAGCTGTGATGTCAGGTTGGAAAGCATTCCGCCTGGTACCTGATACAGAAGAGTCTTGATGTTTACACCAAGGTTTTTCGGATTGAGAAGACCTGTATCAAGAGCCTCATCACGCATCGGACGGAAGTAGTCAGCGATCTCAGCGAGAAGCTGCTGATCAAATCCTGTATCATATGGTGTTCCCTTGAAGGTCTCAACCATAACCTCTGTTGCAGGCTGGGATGTTCCAAGAGCAAACGGAGACATTGCTGTGTCGATGATGTCAACACCTGCCTCTACTGCCTTCATATATGTCATGGAAGCAACACCGGATGTATAGTGAGAATGAAGATCGATCGGGATCTTAACAGTCTCTTTGAGAGCCTGAACAAGCTCTGTAGCTTTGTATGGAACAAGAAGTCCTGCCATATCTTTGATACAGATGGAATCTGCACCCATATCTTCGATACGTTTTGCAAGATCTGTCCAGTAATCAAGTGTGTAAGCATCACCAAGTGTGTAAGCCATTGCAACCTGTGCATGTGCTTTCTCCTTGTTTGCTGCTTTTACAGCTGTCTGAAGGTTACGAAGGTCATTCATACAGTCAAAGATACGGATGATATCGATACCGTTAGCTGCGGATTTCTGTACAAAATACTCTACTACATCATCTGCATATGGACGATATCCAAGGATGTTCTGTCCACGGAACAGCATCTGAAGCTTTGTGTTTTTGAAACCGTCACGAAGTTTACGAAGTCTTTCCCACGGATCCTCTTTCAGGAAACGTAAGGAAGCATCGAAAGTAGCACCGCCCCAGCACTCTACTGCATAGTAGCCGACTTTGTCAAGCTTCTCAATGATCGGAAGCATCTGCTCTGTGCTCATACGTGTAGCGATCAGGGACTGATGAGCGTCACGCAGGATCGTTTCCACAACTTTCACAGGTTTTTTCTCTATTTCTGCCATAATTATTCTCCTTACAAATTTTTATAAGACAATGGGTTAGACACCAAAGATCGCCATGAATGTACCGGCAGCAACCGCTGTACCGATAACACCAGCAACGTTCGGTCCCATCGCATGCATCAGCAGGAAGTTTGTAGGATCTGCCTCAGCACCAACCTTCTGGGATACACGGGCTGCCATAGGAACGGCAGAAACACCGGCTGATCCGATCAGAGGATTGATCTTTCCGTGAGTAACCTTGCAGAGAAGCTTACCAAGCATAACACCACCAAAAGTACCGCAGGCAAAGGCAACAAGACCAAGAACTACGATCTTCAGTGTATCTACGTTCAGGAACGCCTCAGCACTTGTGGAAGCACCTACAGATGTTCCGAGAAGGATTACTACGATGTACATAAGAGCGTTGGAAGCTGTTTCAGAAAGCTGTTTAACAACTCCGGACTCACGGAACAGGTTTCCGAGCATCAGCATACCAACAAGGGGAGCTGTTGTCGGAAGGATCAGGCAAACAACGATTGTGATAACGATCGGGAAAAGGATCTTCTCAAGTTTTGTAACAGGGCGGAGCTGCGCCATTTTGATCTTACGCTCTTTCTCTGTTGTGAATGCCTTCATGATCGGAGGCTGGATGATCGGTACCAGAGACATATAGGAATATGCTGCTACTGCGATCGGTCCCATAAGAGAAGACTGTCCAAGCTTACCTGCAAGGAAAATGGAAGTCGGGCCGTCAGCACCACCGATGATAGAGATCGCTGCTGCTGCTTTACCATTAAATCCAAGGAAAATTGCAAGGAAGTATGCAAGGTAAATACCAAGCTGTGCAGCTGCTCCCATCAGGAAGCTGATCGGGTTTGCGATCAGCGGACCGAAGTCTGTCATCGCACCGACACCCAGGAAGATCAGTGAAGGAAGAATACTCCACTCATCCATTAAGTAAAAATAATGAAGAAGTCCGCCAACGCCATTGGATGAATCCTCAATGCTCAGCATAATGTCCGGATAAATATTTACCAGAAGCATACCAAAAGCGATCGGAACCAACAGCAGCGGCTCAAAACCATGTTTAATGGCAAGATATAAGAACACACATGCCACTGCGATCATCAGGTAGTTTCCCCAGGTAAGGTTGAAAAATGCTGTCTGATGGATCAGGTTTGACAGGGTATTTGTTACATAAGACATTTGTCTACCTCCTGTTTAGTTCATTGTTGCAAGAGTATCTCCATTTTCAACGGCAGCACCCTCTGCAACATCGATGCTGGCGATTGTTCCGTCCTGAGGAGCAACAACCGGGATCTCCATCTTCATGGACTCAACGATCACTACGCTGTCACCGGCTTTTACGCTCTGTCCAACAGATGCAACGATTTTTACAACTTTTCCAGGAACGGCTGCGGAAACTTTAACAGAACCTGCGCCTGCTGCCGGAGCTGCTGCCTTAGGAGCTGCTGCCGGAGCTGCCTTAGGAGCCGGAGCTGCTGCTTTTGGTGCTGCTGCAACTGGAGCTGCTGCGTTTCCGTTCTCTTCTACAGTAACTTCATATGCTGTTCCGTTAACAGTAATTGTATAACTCTTCATTTTAAAATCCTCCTAAATAATGATTATCTTTTTCTGCGGTTGACTTTGCGGATGGAACGTACTACGAATCCGTCTGTGCTTGTTTTGCCTTCAGAAGCAGCGATCGCTGCGGCGATCACGGCAATAAGCTCACCATCATCTGTCACATCCTCAACAGCAGGCTCAGCAACTGGTGCTGCAACCGGAGCCGGTGCTGCGGCTGCCGGAGCCGGTTTGCTCTCTTTTTTCTTTCCTTCCACAAGTCCGGGAATATATTTGAAAAGAGAGATCACGAAGATCAGGAATGCCAAGATCACAAATACAGTTCCGAGACCCATCACTGTATTCAGCGCTGCCTTCTCCATGTTCTGTGCCAGTGTATAATTCACATCAACTGTAAGAGATGTCGGGGTTCCTGATTTATCAAATACATAAGTGAAATTCGCTTTGTTTTTCTCGAAGGATACCGGAACAACAACGGTATACTGATCATCGGAATACTCCACTGTGATATCTTTCTCCTCGATATCACCTTTTTTCTCACCAAGCTCTTCTCTGGAGCCATCCCATGCACTTGCAGCACTCTGTGTGAAAGCATCCTCTGATTCCAGATATCCCTGGATATCATCCTCGGACATTGCGATGATCGCATCCGTCAGGCCCTTGGTTGTTGTGACAAGCTGACTCTTTACAGAATCATCAATCTCATCAGCAGCCCATGCAGTAGCTGTGCATCCGATCAGAAGTGCGGCCACGCAAAGAAGTGCCATGCAGACAGAAGAGATCTTTTTATAAAACTGTCTCATACGCTCACCTCACTTAGACTGTTCCATGCTTTTTGGATGGACGGTCTTCCCTTTTTGTGAACAGCATCTCAAAAGCACCGATTACATATTTTCTTGTATCTTCTGCTTTGATCACAGTATCCACATATCCTCTTGCTGCTGCAGATGCGATACCGTTCTGGAGTTCTTTGTACTCAGCTGCCTTCTCATTCAGTGTAGAAGCGTCAGCTCCCTCATACATGATCTTTGCTGCAAGGGAAGCATCCATCATACCGATCTCAGCTGTATCCCATGCATAAACCATATCTGCTCCGACAGATTTGCTGTTCATGGCAACGTATGCAGTTCCGTATGCTTTACCAATTACAACATTTACCTTCGGTACAGTTGCAGATGCATAAGCATGTACCATCTCACCTACAGATTTAGCCATCATCTTCTCATTGCAGAGTGTAGCTTTAAATCCTGTTACATTAGTAAGAGTAAGTACCGGAATCTCAAAAGCATCACAGAATTTTACGAAGTCTGCTGCTTTTCTTGCACCTCTTGCAGAAAGAGTTCCGTCGGAAATCTCTGTCTTATTGCCATCAGCATCGTAAGATTCGCTTCTGTTTGCAACAGCGCCAACGGTAGCTCCGTTCAGACGAAGGAAGCCTGTTACGACATCCTGGCCGTAAGCTGCCTTTGTTTCAAAAAACTCACCATTATCAGCGATTCTTGAAAGCGCAATAGCTGTGTCGCCTGTGCAGCCTGCAATATCATCACATACTCTGTTCAGGTCATCTGTGCATTCCTTGAAGCTGTCATTGTCTTCATTGTTCTCCGGAAGCATGCTGACCAGTGTACGGATCTGTCCAAGGATCTCCTCTTCTGTTCCGATGCCGTCAACAAGTCCTGTCTCCTCGCTCTGGAACTGTGCGGAAGCTGAATCGCATTTTTCCACTCTGTTTCCTTCCAGTGCATTTGGAGTGTTTACAAACAGTCTGCCCTTCTTCTCCTCTACAAATGTAAAGTCTGTAAGAGCCGGTACAACTGCCATTCCACCGCCGCATGTTCCGAAAACAGCAGTGATCTGTGGAATAACACCGGATGCCAGTGTCTGTTTCAGATAGATCTCACCAAATGCCTCAAGTGCATCGGTAGCCTCCTGAAGACGAAGTCCCGCACAGTCTACAAGACCGATAACAGGTGCTCCAACTTTCAGAGCGAGATCATAAATTTTGGCGATCTTTTTGGCATGCATCTCACCAACTGTTCCGTTCAGTACAGATGCATCCTGGCTGTATACATACACCAGACTGCCGTCAATCACACCATATCCGGTGATCACACCGTCTGAAGGTGCTTTTTTTTCAGTCATGTTGAAATCCGTAGCTCTGGCTGTGACAGCCTGTCCGATCTCAACAAAACTGTTGGCGTCAAGCAGGGAATCGATCCTTGCAGCCGCTACGCTTTGTGTCGCATTACTCATTATACTATGCCCTCCATTTTTTTATTAATATAACCAAAAATTCAGCCGAGTATAATTGTACCTTTTTTTTGCAGAAAATTCAATACTTTTCGTCACGAACGTTAAAAAATTAACCCCTGACATATGCCAGGGGTCGCTAAATTAATGGAAATAATCCTTAAATACTTTATCCACATACCATTTATAGGTAATTCTGTCGATTTTGTCATCGGCGGTTGCAAGGCAGGAAAGGAGTTCTTTTCCGTTGAGCTTTGCATGGAGTGTACCGATCTTCTGGTTTTTCTGTATTGGTGCCGGTAGCTTATCCGGAAGTTCCGTTTCCCATGTGATCGTTTCTGTTTTTTTCAGAAGATATCTTTTCTCACGATCTTTTTCAGAAAGTACTGCGTGTATTTTCAGCATAACCTGTTTGGGAGGATATCCGGAATGATCGGACTTTTGCGGATATGGATCTTCTTTTCCCGGTGCTGCTTCTGTTACCGGGATCTCAGGCAGCTGCGGAAGCTCCGGCAGCATCACATACTGATAATTTTCCCTGCCATAGGAAAGAAGCTTCTTAGTATCGCTCCATTTATAATTTTTATTTCCGGGCCATCCGCATCCCAGAAGAGCCACGATAAATAATCGCTCGTCCTGTCGGACTGCGCAGACATAACAATATCCGGCATTTCCTGTAAATCCTGTTTTTCCGGAGATCACTCCTGTTTCCATATCCAGGAAAGCATTGGTATTATGTACCGAATAATGCTTTTTTCCTGAGATATCCGTGAAAGTATAATCTCTGGTCTGGGTAATATGGACAAATGTTGCATTTTTTATTGCATACGCCATGATCAAGGCAAGATCCCGGGCTGTTGTATGATGGATACCGCCTTCATCTTCTCCATCCAGACCATTGGGTGTAACAAAATGTGTGTCCTTACATCCCAGCTCTTTTGCTTTTTCATTCATCTTCTCTGCAAAACCTTCTACGGAGCCGCCGATATGTTCCGCGATGGCCACTGCGGAATCATTATGGCTTTTCAGCATCAGGGAATAGAGAAGATCCTCCAGATAAAACTGCTGGCCTTCCCGCATGCCAAGACGTGTCTGTGGCTGAGATGCCGCATTCCCGGAAACCTGTACGTAATCATCTCCCTTTGCTAGCTCCAGAGCAAGAATACAGGTCATTACCTTTGTTGTGCTGGCATTCGGCCGTCCTTTGTATGCTTCTTTTCCGTACAGCACACGGCCGTTCTCCCCATCCATAAGAACTGCAGAAAGTGCATATAGATTTTCGCCATCTGCCGCCTTTACCGGAAAGATCTGACAAATAATAAGGACCGCTGTCACCAGCACGACAGCGGCCATACGCCGTTTGCTCATAATGCATCACCCCGTACACGGTTCATATAACTGTTTACAGTAACTGTTATATTTAATTTTATGCGGGGATAGCATTCAGATATCACTTGTATCTATTGTCTGCCGGGATCGATCATCCGTTAAAGGTCAGATCCCATCTGTCAGAAAGATGTCCTGGCCTGACTGCAAGTGCAGCAAGCTCTTCCAGCATATCTGGCGCCTTGGCAAGCGCCTCTTCCATCAGACTGTCCAGCTTAAGAAGCTCCTCCTTACAGTCGATCTCCGGCTCCGGGCTCATAAAAAATTCGGTAATAAACGCAGATATCTTTTTTCCTGCGGGGGAAAGGGCATGTTCCGAAAGGCGTCTCTTCCTTCCTCCATCATCACATACCAAAATACAGGTGAATATCTTCATCATTTTCAATGACAGATAAATGTTCCAGGTACGGATCGCCGGCAATACCTGGTGGATCGTCCATGCACTGAGAAAACTGGCACGGATCCCATGAGACGGATAAAAACGCAATGGATCTTTGCCGGTTTCATACATCAGCATACGATCAAATTCCTTCTCAAAGAGCGTATGTGAGACTTTACCCTCGGCAGCTACCTGATTGACGTAAGGATGACAGGTAGAATCCAGGATATAATGACATCCGAACCCCAGCAGGTAAGCCATCAGTGCAGGATTTTTTTCCTCTCGGACCTTCGCCATGCCCTTTTCAAAGAATTCTCTTGCTTTCCGTCCATGCATCTGCACTCCGTACTGTGTCACCGGATTTTTGGATATAAAATAATAAAACAGGATATCCGGACCATGCTGTCCGATCCGGTACAGATTTCCGTTGCTTCGAATCAGATGCTGTAATTTTGCGGAAAGTTTCCGGTAAACCCTTTTTCCAAAAAGATCATGTGCGTATGTTGTGGGCATTTTCGTCACTCCTCTTCTGTTTTCTGATCTGTCCGACAGGTCCCGTAAACCGGCATCTGTCCGTGTTATTTGTTATACGTCCAGCTTCAGCTGGATCTCTTCCTCTGCTTCCGCCTTGAAATCCTCCAGCTGGACCGGATCCATTTCCGGAAGGTCTTCCAACCCCTGGACACCAAAGCAGCGCAGAAATTCTTCGGTGGTTCCCAGGAGGATCGGGCGACCCGGAGCATCCAGACGTCCAAGTTCTCTCACCAGATCATAATCCATCAGCTTATTGATGGCATGATCACATTTTACCCCTCGGATCTTTTCGATCTCTGCTTTTGTAACGGGCTGTTTGTAGGCAATGATCGAAAGGGTTTCAAGCATAACGTCTGTCAGCGTGGGTTTCTTTGGCTGCGCTGCGATCCGGATAAGAGAATCATAGTATTCTTTTTTTGTACAAAGCTGAAAGGAGTTTTCGAGCTCTATGATCTGGATCCCGCGCTCTTCTTCCTGATAACGGATCATCATATTTCGGATGATATTTTCCGTTGTTGTCGGATCCTGACGGATCGCTCTGGCAATACGGGGTAATTCCACTGCTTCTCCCATTGCAAACAGGATGGCTTCGATTTCTCCTTCAATTCGTTTGATTTCCACTTATTGTCCTCATTCCTACTATATTATTCATCTGCGAACTCTGTCAGATTCTTCCATGTGTCCGGATCCGTGATAACTTCCACATGAATATCATCAAAAAGATCTTCCTGTTCTGCATGAACATGTCCCATTTTCATCAATTCCAGAATTGCCAGAAATGTCACGATCAGCTGTATTTTGGAATGTTGGTTTTCCATCAACCTGCGAAAGCTGAATTTCCGGTGAGTTTTTGCATATTCCTTCATTTCCAGCAATTTATCAGAAAGTGATATTTCCTCTTTTTCGATCCTTCCGAATTTACTTCGGATCGGGTCAATCTTATTTTCCTGTCTGCGGATCAAAGCCTGATAGATCGCACTCATCCGCTCCAGTGTCAGACCCCGAAGAAGTTCCTGGGGATCAGACGGTGGAGTATACTGCAGCACTTCTTCCGGAAGATCCTGTTTTCGGTAATAAACCCCCGCCGCATCTCCAAGCCTGTCCCGTAATTCATAGGACATATATTTGTACATCTTATATTCCAGCAGCTTCTGCACAAGCTCTGCTCTGGGGTCCTCCTCTTCTCCTTCCTCATTCACTTCTTTCGGAAGAAGCATTTTACATTTGATATCCAGAAGAGTAGCTGCCATGACAAGAAATTCACTCATGATCCCCAGATCTTCTTTTTCCATGGAATGCAGATATTCCATATACTGATCTGTGATCTCCACAATAGGAATATCATAGATATCGATCTTGTTTTTGTCGATCAGGTGAAGCAGAAGATCCAGAGGGCCTTCAAATACATTCAGCTTAACAGATAATGCCATAGGGTTTCCTCATTTCATTTTTTCGGAAGGTTTTATATCGATCACCAGTAGTTCCCTTGGATTATGGATCCGAAGGGGGATGGTATGTTCTCCAAGTCCAGCACTGACGATCATATGCTGATCCCCTTTGTGAAAGTCTCCACAGCAAAACGGCGGAAGAAACAGATATTGAGGAGATGAAAGACCGTAATGTTCACTGAGGCGGACAACGCCTCCGTGATAGTGTCCGGACAGGATCAGATCCGCGCCCCATTCAAAATAGGTTTTTCCGTATTTTGGATTATGTGCCAGCAGGATCTGCATCCCTTTATCTTCAGGTTTTCCGATCATTTCTTCCATCACTTCCTTTTTCAGCTTCGGTGATCTTGGTTTGTGATAATATTCGATGGGAAGCTCCAATCCCCAGAAACAGAAGTGTTCTCCCTGCAGGACCATATCTTCACGTCCGTTCCTTAAAATATGCACACCGACTTTTTTCAGTGCTCTTTCGTATTTTGCATAATATGGCCGGTATTCTTCGGAAAGGAACATTTTATATTCATGATTGCCAAGTGCATAATACACGGGAAAATCTCCGGCAAGCTCTGTCAGCAGCTTACATGCAGTTACCAGAGTATTCGTTTCTGTGCGTACAGCCATGTCGCCGGCAGAAAGTATCACGTCCGGGGCAAGTTTTCGGATCGTCTCTGTCAGCCGTATATTGTCTTTTCCGTAGGATATTCCGTGAAGATCTGCAAGAAGGATCATCCTCACGCCCTGTGGAGCATGGATCTTGTCCGTATGGATCTCATATTGTTTGATTCTGAATTTTTTCATATTATTTTCCAAATCCGCAGTTCGGGAAAGTACAAACCGGACAGTTCAGACATAGTCCGCCTTCTCCCAGCCTGGCGATCTCCTCTGCCTTGATCTCATCATCTGCCATCACTCTGGGCAGGATCAGATCAAATACCGTTCTTTTTGCGTACATGACGCATCCCGGAAGTCCAAGTACCGGTATGGATCTTCCGTTCCGCTCAAGATATGCCACAAGCAGCATAGCTCCCGGAAGTACAGGTGCTCCATAGGTTATGATCTTTGCTCCGGTATCCCGGATCCCGCCCGGAGTACGATCATCGGGATCCACACTCATTCCGCCGGTACAGATGATCAGATCTGCTCCTGCATCTGCGAAAGAAAGAATTGCCTTTGTGATCTCTTCCTTATCATCTCCCGGCATCACCTGGCCTGTCACTTCTGTCGGAAACCCGGAAAGCTTTTCCCGGAGTACCGGTGTGAAGGTATCCTGGATCAGTCCTTTTTTGATCTCACTTCCGGTTGTGACGATCCCTACTTTTTTCTGCTGGTAAGGGAGAATGTCAAAGATCGGAAGATTTCCTGCTGCCTTCTCTGCTGCATCCATTTTCTCTTTCTCGATCACAAGCGGAATGATCCTGGTTCCTGCAACCTTATCACCTTTTTTTATCGGAAAATCGCCATGTCTGGAAGCAATCATCATTTCTCCCAGAGAATTCACAGCCACAAGTGCATCACGACGTATTTTCAGAATACCATTGATCTTTGATACCACCTCGATCTTACCTTCTTTGATCTCAGTTCCATGTACTTTGGAAGAGTTTCCGGCACAGATTTTGTAAAGGATCTCTGCAGCTTCATTTTCGTGAAGAATCCCCGGTTTTTTCTCCCACACAAAAAGGTGTTCTTTTCCTACAGAAAGCAGCAGTGGTATATCTTCTTCTTTCACTACATGCCCTTTTTTGAAAAGAACGCCTTTTTTCTCATCTTTTATGATCTGCGTGATATCATGGCACAGAATGTGTCCCACTGCATCTTCTGTTCTGATCTCTTTCATCCAAAATCCCTTCCCTGTTCTGTTATTTCTTCAATCCGTTGTATTATACATCCAGTCTGCCCTTTTTGTCAAAATATGTTGCAGGCATCACAAAAGAAATGCCTGACAGGTTCTTTCCAGCCAGTCATGGTATCCGGCCTTTTTTATTGTTTCCCCGTACAGGATATCCAGACTACCGATCTTTTTCCCATCCTGATAGTATTCCTGTGCCCCTACTTTCTGCCCTTTTTTCACCGGCGCACTTTGTTCTTTGGGAAGGATCAACTTTTTCTTAACATTGTCAGGTTTCGTTCCATCTGTGCTGATATATCGGAATTTCCCTCTATATACAAGCGGAACCTGCTCTTTGACTCCTTTGCGGAGCTTCATAGGTTTCAGTGGCTCCAGAGCATCATCCAGATACAATGTGCATTTAGAAAAGCCGTAATTTAAAAGAGCTGCTGCATCCCGGAATCTTGTTTTCGGGTCCGGTGCGGCCATCACTGAGGCGATCAGTGTGATCCCGTTTCGTTCTGCCACAGCACTGAGACAGTATTTTGCAATACTGGTGCTGCCCGTTTTAAGTCCCATACACCCCTCATAGCTGCGCAGCAGTTTATTTGTGTTGGTCAGTGTAAATTTCGAGGATCCTTTTCTGGTAACGTGTGTGATATCCTCCATCCAGACAGATGAATATGTAAGAACTTCCGGATATCTGCTGATGAGCTCCCTGCTCATAAGTGCAATGTCATAGGGAGTTGTATAATGCTCCTGTGATTCCGTCAGCCCGCAGCAATCCACAAAATGGGTATTTTTCATTCCAAGATCCTTCGCCCTCTCGTTCATCCTCTCCACAAAGGCTTGTTCTGTTCCCGCAACATACTCCGCCATAGCTACGCTGGCATCATTTCCGGAAGCGATCACAATACATTTGATCATGGTTTCTGCAGTCTGCTTTTCTCCTTCTTCCAGAAATACCTGCGACCCTCCCATGGATCTGGCATAAGCACTGGTGGTAATGCTATCCTCCAGATGCAGGGTTCCCTCACGGATAGCATCAAAGATCAGAATCAATGTCATGATCTTTGTAATACTGGCCGGGCTTCTTCGGGTGTCAGGATCCCTGGAATAGATCACGGTACCGGTTTCTTTTTCCATAAGGACTGCACCCGGCGCTTCGATCAGCTGCTGTGCTTTTCCACTATCTTCCGTTTCTCCCCTGACACCAATGGGTGTCAGAGCCAGGCATAAGACTAAAATACAGATCAAAAGACTTTCCGGAACACTTCTGTTCATAAGCTCACTCCTGCCGCAAACATCTCTGTTCTATTGTAAAAGCTTTCCTGAAAGATTATTCCTGAAATTCTGAAAAAGCATAGATTCCGGGCCGTATTCCTGTATCTTTCACTCTGCATCGCTTTGCTTTTTCAGTTCTTCGTCATACAGCTTAACACCTGTTTCACAATTTCCAGCAGCATATTTTCTTGCATAATTCGCTGCATCGATCGCCTCAGATGCATTGTCACATTCTTTGGTGATCAGATAGATCCCAGTGCGGAGACAGAGCTCCATATCCGGATATTTCTCTTTCATCTGCCGTAAGAACTCCTGATTGGTCTTTAAAACAGATGTTTCCGGATCAACATCCATATCACATGGAGTGAAAAGGATAAAATGATCAGAGATCGCCCTGGTAAAATATACATCCATATCTGTTTTTAGAACGCTTATCACATACTCGGAAAACTGCCGCAGGATCTGATCTCCCACACGATATCCGTATTTTGCATTAATACGTTTAAATTTTTCAAAATCGGTATATATCACTGCATGTCCCGGCCCGTAACCTCCGATCAGCATTTTCTCCACATTTTCGCGAAATCTTGAAAAAGAAGACAATCCGGTAAGCTGATCCCGTCCGGATTCTGCAGCAATGCTACGATAAGCACTGTTAAATGCCTGGTTCTTGGCATAATGCGCAGAAATGATCTTAGTCACTTCTCCCAGCAGCTTACGATCTTCTCTGGACCAGAGCCTTTTTTCCTGGCAGGTCACGTATGCAATGGCCCCTGTATAGCTTCCCTCGCAATACATAGCAGCACAGACTACAGTTTTTGCTCCGCACTGTAACACATTCTTTCTTCCCTGTTCCGAATATTCAGCCAGATCATTCTCCTGAATCACCACAGTACCATATTCATCATTGTGGCGAAACAATGTGATAAAATCACTTTTTGAAAAATGTATCTCATCTATCAAAAGCCTGTATTCTTCTTCCGAAACCCATTGAAAAACCCTGTTTATTTTCTGCTCTGCCACCTTGGTATGCAGGACTGTGATCCGGTTAAGCCGGAATTTCAGACCGATCACTTTCATCAGAAGTTCAATCGCTGCCTGAAAGCTGCTCATTTTTTCAAATATTTCAAATGCAGTAGAAACAATATCATTATGAAGATATCTGGCATCTATCTCAACACCCTCGTATAATTCCTGCTTTTCCTCTGTCTTATCCTCAAAACGTCTCAGATTATCACAGAAAGCATAGCGGTTTTTTCCATTTTTCTTTGCCTGGTAAAGTGCCCAGTCTGCATTTTCAAAGAGCTGCTGATATGTATATCCGGAAACATTTTCCGGAAGAAAGCAGATCCCCACACTGCAGGTTGCCAGATACGTGGTTCCCGGAAATTTAAGTTTCTGCACTTCCCGTATCAGTTTTCCTGCCTTTTTCATGATTGCTGCATGGCTGATATCCTTCAAAAGGATCACAAATTCATCGCCACCCAGACGCATGATCACATCATTAATATCGAACAAAGCCACAAACAGCTCCGCAAAACGTTTCAGGACTTCATCACCGAACATATGTCCGTAAGTATCATTTACATTTTTAAAATAATCTACATCAAGCACCATCATCCCGCATCCTGCATAGGGATTTCTGGATGCAAGGTATTCATCGATCAGTTCTTTTCCGAAAAAGCGGTTATACACTCCGGTCAGAGGATCTTTCTGGGCACGTTCCTCAAGAAATTCTTCCTGCAGCTTCTCCCTGGTGATATCTCTGGAGCTTCCTATGAAATAATGATATCCGGTATTTTTATCCTGTGCTATAAATCCCCGTACTGTCAGAAGACTCGCATTACCGTCTTTATTGATACACCGCACTTCTATCGTCCCGCCTTCCCGGGATGTCAGAAAATCCGTCAAAAACTTCCAGTCGTCTTTATAAACATTGCTGTATTTCTGTCCACTAGTCTTAAAATCCGTAATATTTTTTACAGGTCTCAGGTATTCATCCAGACGTTCATATATGTCCGTCTCCTGACAGTACTGAAAAAGCTTCAGTGTAGTATTTCGATAAATGCAAGCGTATTTTTCCAATGTATCCCGAATATCAAAAATAGGATTTTTTTCATCTGTTTTCATTCACGACCTCCCAAAGGGTTCCTGATCTCACAGTATTAGTGAAAGTATACCATATCTTACTGTATATATGTAGTTCTTTTATTTCTTTTTACAGTTTGTTTTTTACTATATAAAATACGCAGCTAAGGGCAGGATTACTCCTGCCCTCCTGCCTTTTTTCATGAAAATGATACGGGTATGGTATTTTTTATGCTGTCATTATGGGAATATCGGTCATATCTGGATTTTTCATTTACAAAGGTCAGCGATGCAGTTTTGTTTTCCGTTGTCAGAGCAGCCGTACCGGAAGCAATCTTCCGGGGATCTGTACCATATGCAGGTGCAGCGCCTTTTATGATGCGGACATTCTCTGTATTTGCCCGTACATCTTTCAGATAGTAGCGTAGTACCGGTTTTTCCCAGACCGTATACTGCCCCAGCGGGATATTCCTGAGAGTGACCGATAATGTTGCATAGCCATTTTTATCGGTTTCATAGCTTCCTCTAGTAAAGGTCACATAATCCTCATATCTGTGAGGATTTCCGGATAGATCCGTACCTTCTGCCACAAAGGAAAAGGTTGGATTTCCATGAGCCCAGGTAATATCCTCCTCTTTGATCTTTTTTATGATGGTGATATTTCCCAGCGGAAGTGTTACCGGAGTATTCTCTGCTTTCAGATCCACAGTATCCGTATCTGTATTTTCTTTTTTCTGGAAGATTACCTCCTTTTCGTATTTGCCTGTATAGTTTTCCGGATTTTTTGTTTCCACTACTTTGAACCTTCCCTGATTAGCATCTGTAAGCAGCAGCTCTTCCGTAGAGTACCATCCGGTTTCTACGTCAAATTTCAGGATGCTCTGCCCGCCCAGGTCATTTTGGTAAGTCTGCTTCCCTCTATTCCACTGAAGCACGGTAAATTCCGCATCTTCCAGAACTTCCCCGGTATAGATATCTGTTTTTCTCAGACGGATCACCCCTGTATATTCCTTTTCCTTTTCATTGACAACTTCAAAGGAAAGGCGTGCATCCTTGTCTGTGATATCTACCATTTCTTCCCAGCTTCCTGTATATCCGGGCGGAGTCTTTGTTTCCACGATCTTATATTTTCCCTCATTATCCGAGGTCTTTAAAAGTTCTCCGCTTACATAAAGTTCGCTGGAGCTGTCATAATCCAGAAGTGTTCCTTTTTCTTTATAGGCTTTTTTTGCTGCACTGTATTCATAAAGTGTAAATTCCGCACCTTTCAGGATCTCACCGGTTTTCGCATCGATCTTACGAACTTCAATCCTTCGTTTTTCAGTCTGGTAGTTCACTGCTTCAAACAGAAATTCCTGCTTTTCTCCCGGCTTATCCAGCGTAAAATTCTTCTGCCAGTTTCCGGTGTAATTGGGAGGAGATTTTGTCTCACGCACACGGAATTTTCCCTGATTGTCTTCGGTATAATTAAATTTCCCGGAGTTATAGGTACGCTTCTGTCCATCATAAGTCAGTTTTTTTAAGGTTACGTAGGCTTTGCTTTTTTTACTCCACTGATACAGGGTGAATTCAGCTCCTGCCAGTGGATCGCCGGTATTTCCGTCTTTCTTTCTGATGGATACTGTTCCGCTGATATCCATGATATCCGTTACGCTGACGGTTGTCGTCTTTCCGCCGGTTACTGTAACATTTTTGATAGCGGTGTTCAGTTTATAGCCTGCAGCGGCTTTCGTTTCTTTCACATAGTATTTTCCCGGAACCAGTTTTGAAAAAAGGATCTCTCCACTGGCATTTGTTGTTCCGGTTGAAACCTTCTGATCCTTACTGTACATAGTCCGGTATCCGGAGGTCAGAGCTTCTGCTGCAAACAGTCCGTACTGCGCTCCCTGGATCAGTTTCCCCGTGTTGGGTTCCTTCTTGACCAGCTTTGCATTGCCGTAAACCGATGGCTTTACTGAAAAGGAAAAGCTTCCTCTTGTTCCCTGGTATACGTAAGCGCCAAAATCCTGTACTCCATCTTTTCCTGCCTGGGCACTTCCGTCAACCAGGATATAGGAAACCGGCTGAAGTAGCATTTTGCAGGAAAACTTCTTTGTTGCAGATGCATTTAACGGAAAGATCAGAAAAAAATATGCCCCATCCTTAAGGCTCAGGCTTGTCCCCGACATCATTTTGGGATTAGTTTTCTGTGAATTATAATCCGCTGCGCTCGTCCAGTAGGCCAGCTGCCATTTTTCTGTGGCTCCTCTTGTTATGGTGATCCCGTTCCCTGCTTTTGCTCCATCTGTTACTTTCATAAGAGTACTCATCTGAAATCCGTCCTTCATACTGTCAGGAACAAAGGGAAAACCTGCAGGTCTGCTTCGGAATACACTTAACGGGATCGTCTTTCCGGATGCTGCTGCCCAGGAACCGTCTTCGGAAACATAAACGGCAGCTTTGTTTCTTGCAGGGATCGTCAATGTCTGGATCTTATCGATCAGACGGTTTATTCCTGTATGTTCTACTTCTGCTGCTGTGGCATATCCACAGTCATTAAAATATACCTTTGACAGCGCAATATGAGTAAATACATAACGGTTCTGCCATTTTGACCAGTCTATGTGACTGCAGGAGGGGTCATATCCGGTCCCCAGATCCCCCGGTCCTCCGTAACCAAAGTACAAAAGCTTCTGGATCACAGAATTAGTCAGTGCTTTTACTGCCTCATTCTTCAGCGTCATACTGTCTAGTCCATCCTGAGTTGCTTTCAGGCAATACAGAGGTGAAACCTTTTCCTCTCCTGTATCATCGATATAATGTACAGAACGATACGTACATCCCATACGGGTTTTATTTCCGGAACCAAGAAAATCATTGGCAGCTGTCCAGATCTCATCGCAGTAAACCCTGGTCCAGCTGTCCAGATAATACTGGGACGGGGAAAGTGCTGTAGCTACGATAGCATCCTCTCCTTCTGAGATTACTTCCGCACTGCCAGCTTCCCGGAACTCCCCGGGAAGTGCTGCAGAAAGAGCAATGATCTCTCCGTTTTCGATATCCTGGATCAGTTCCTGATCCTCTTCACTTTCTCCTGTAAGGATTTCCGCGTTTTCTTCCGTGAATACAGTAAATCCCGGATCCTCTGTCTGCTCCGGTATCTCTGTCAGAGCTATATTTTCTCCTTCTTTTGAAACAGCTTCCGGTTCGATTAGCTCATCACTGTCCGTATTTTCAGTATTATCTTTACCTTCTTCAAAAGCTTCCTCCACCGTTTCCGGTTCAGGCAAGGCTGTCGGAACCGGCATCTCAGCCTCCCCGGGCTGATCTGTTACCGGAATATCCGGGGCCTCCTCTTCTTCCTCCGGTTCTGTCTGTTCCTGCTGCGGATCTGCTGATACCGAACTCATATCTGCTGCAGGACTGGCCGAAACCACAAGAGAAGAAGCTGTGATCATCAATGCCATCCATGCACCGATCATTCTTCTTTTCAATTTTTTCGTCCTCCTTTCCATAGCGTCAGACTGCAGGTAAGCAGCGCCATACCAGCCATCAGTGCAAACAGGATCACAGGAGATTCATCTCCGGTCTTCACTGGTGTTGTCCTTACCGAAGAACTGTTATTTCCGGAAGCTCTTTCTGTGGCTTCTTTCCTGTCATTCCGGCGTGGGACGGAACTGGTTTCCGCCGTCTCCTGATCCTCTTCCACGGAAAAGATCCATTTCACATCTGCTGCCCGAAGAGCATATAAATTATCCAGCTCTGCCGGAACCGTAACCTCAAATCTCATGTTTCCTTTTTCTCCGCTGGAAAATTCCCCCAGGGACACGGCCTTATTGAGAGACACAGCCAGAAGATCCCCGGAATACAGCTTTTTATCATTCATGGTGATCACCAGCTTCAGCTTTTTCAGAAATTCCTGATCTTTTACCGATTTACATTCCGGTGATGTGCGGAAGAAGATCTCTGCTGCATGCTCCGTTGTATTACGAATCTCTACAGAATCATAAAAAACATCTCCCGGCATTGCCGTGGAAAATCCGGAAAAAAAGTCTTCCGGAGCCGCGATCAGTTTGTGCGCATTTCCTTCAAACTCCACCTTCAGATCCACCGGACTTTTTTTCTGAACCACAAGACCATCGGTATCGTGGATACATCTTAAGATCTTCTGATTTCCCCAGGGTGACATGGCACGGAAATCCGGTGCAAAATTTGCCGCCTGGACAGCATCCGCCACGATGGTGATCCCCAGCTTCTTATCCTGGTAGGATTCATCCCATTGGGATGGTACAGTCACACCGGTAAAAATATCCACGCTGTCTCCCTGTTCCAGCTTCCTGGTATAATAAAAATACTCTCCCTTCCGGATCCATCTCGGTGACATTCCTGTAAGATTCCTGTCATCCAGACCATCCAACCCTTCCAGATCATCTGTATAAGAGATCTTCACCCTTACCCAGCATGGCTCTGAGTGATTGGTGATCCTGGGGATCTTGGATATCTCATCTCCCGGAAGAACGATCCGGCGATCTTGATATTTCATTTCTCGGCCGTCCTTTTTTTCCAGTTCCCGAAGAGAAATATTGATATCTCCCACTGATATGTGATTGGTCACTGTCACGGAATCTGAAAATCTGGCATAAGCAGCCGTGCACGCCAGGATACTGCCTGCTACAACAGCACCTGCCAGCAGGGCTTTAAGATGTTTTTTCAAGCATTCCCCCTCCTTTCTGCCTGAGCAGAAACCGGATCTGAAAAATACCTCCACGCACTTTCATAATCTGAAAATCCTTCTGCCTGTACAGCTTCCTCATAAACATTGATCTCAAAATCCTTAATGCTGTCCCTATAAGTATCATCGATCTTTTGGGGATCGATCTGAAATCCGGTACACAGAGGAGTTGTTTTTTCACCCTCGGATATTTTTTTCCGGTAGTAATAATAGCCGTCCTGACTGTTATACACCCAGTTTGCCGTATCCAGACCTGTTAATTTCACGCCTCTGCCTATATCGTCATTGGAGTAGGAAAGGGACATCCTCACATAGCAGTCTGCCTGGAACCCTTTCACACTGCCGGAAAAATTTCCGATCCGGATCTCTTTTCTGTAGGACGGACCATTCTCCATAGGCGTAGGTGTAGGATCCGGAAAATCTTCCTCGATCTCCGTTGTCACATACCCCACTGCAGCAGAATTTATCTTTTTTTCGAAGTCTGAAAAATACGCCGCAGTCCCTGTTGCGCACAGGAGCCCTGTTGTCAGGAGAAGGAAAACGGGTCTTTTTAATTTATTCATTTCGTGACACCACCGGCCTGTCCTTTATTCTGATTTACATATTTCTGGTAAGCAGCAGTTGCCTGCTCCAGAACCGTAGTCTTGTCATCCCCGGTATTGGTAGCCTGGATCGCATAAGCCCGTACCGGCATATCAATCTGCTGTGTATCCAGCTGACCTTCGATGATATTGGCAAAGGTTACTGTATCAAAAAGAGTTGTAGTCTTTGTTCCCGGCTTCAGGATGTGGTTATATGCATAGGTGTAGACCATATTCTGCCCCACTTCGGTCCGCTCCAGCTGTGTCCAGTCCTTGTTTTTGGTGAAGCTGAACAGCTCTGTTTTTGCAAGCGCATTCCTGGTACCATCCTTGGCTACCGTGATCACATTTCGGACCGGAACAGAAACTTCCAGATAGACAAATGCTTCATTTACTCCTTTATTTGCTACATAGGGGTCCTTCCGGATCACCTGAGTAGGAACCAGATCTGTATTGTCCTCCGGTTTCCAGTTAGGCTCATCCAGGTCGATATCCACTTTTCCTACGGTAAAGCTATTGGTTGCCGTTTCAAAATCCGTGAGATATGCAGCTGTTCCTCCGGCTGCCAGTGCAGTGATCACAGCAGCAAGTGCAATTCCTTTTACCAGTTTTCTGTTTTTCATCATGATTAAATTCCTCCCTGTATTTTTTTCTTTTTTGGGGTATATGCCAGATCAAAGAGTACTGACAGACATGCCGCTATGCAAACTGCGGCAAAAGGGATCCGGGCTTTCAGAAAATGGATCACGTAGCCCAGATAAGGCAGGTGAAAGACTACCCGCCCGATGATCTGTGACGCCTCTGCAGGAACAGGATCTTCTGTCTTGTTGGCGTCACCTTTTGTAATAAAGATATCCTTTTCTTTTTTAACCACTCTGTGGGTAACAACGGTATCTCCGTTATGAAAAGTAATGATATCTCCCTTTTTCGGAGAAAACTCTCCTTCCTTTGTAAAAACCACAGCTCCGGTTGGGATCTCAGGTTCCATGGATCCGGAATAGACCACATAGGGCCGGATCCCGAAAAGTCCAGGAATAAGAAGCACCAATGCCATCACCAGCATCAGTCCCAGAACTGTGTTGCCGATACATCGAAAAAATATTTTCATTCCTGTATTCTGTTCTACATACGATATTTGATGATCACTTCCCTCTGCAGGGAAAGAAACAGTGTTCGGATACCAGGAAAATTCCGGCGGAGACCTGCCCCACATAAATTGAGCCATAAAAAAGTCCTCCCTGTATAGCAGTCAATATGGCAATTCGCAACATGCTCCCATCACTTAAACTCACAGATTTTGAAGCGAGGACAAGCATGATCAAAATAATAATACAGCAAAAATACTGAATGGAAATTATTCGAGCAGATATGCTCAGATGTGCAGTTCCTCTCATTACTTACAGAGGTGAAGGATTCCTGCGACATTTGTTAAAAAAGATTTGTTTCAGATGATGTTATTATAGGGTCCGCAGATCCGGAAGTCAATCAAATTCGTCCGACAGGATTCGACACTGGTTTCTCAGCGGGTATGTCTGTCACCCTATTTTTCATAAGCTGACAGACCCTGCATCCGTGCAACGCCAGATTTTTTTACAGCTGTACCAGAGAGTAAATATATTCCAATGGAAGCAGCATCAGATCACGGATTTCCCGTTCTTCCTCTTCTTTATTTCCGGAATTTACCGGCAATTCGATCCGGAAAGCCGGCTGGCGGATCATTTCTCCGTAATACTGTTCCGCCCTACCTGTGCTCCTTCGCCCGTTCTGCGCTTCTCGTTCTATTGCCAGCTGCTCCAGCTTTCCCCTGGTACATTTTTTCAGGTGGCGTGCAAGACGGTAGCATCTCTGACCAGTGGAAAAATTCTGATCCCGCCGATAATAAACCACCTTTTTTCCATATCCGCAGAAAACCAGCAGGCCACGTCCTCCGTATTCCTGAAAGATCCGGATCAGTGCACGTGTCTCATTTTCACTGGCAGGCTGCTGATGAATCTTTTTTCTGCTGCAGAAGGTAGTAGGAAAATTCCGTGCAGTATCCATTCCTCTTGCATTCCCCTCGAATTCATCGCAGGGAACATCCTGCATTTTCAGCATTTGACGGAAAATGGGATTTCGCACAGTATTGTAGCCCTTCCGGCAGATCTCATATCCATCCGGATTGACCACCGGTATGATACAAAGCCTGGTCTGATCCAGGAGCTTTTTTACCTCATAAAGCTCGTCCACGGTCCAGTTGCATTCATATATTCTGCAAAGCTCCAGTGCCACCCTGGTAAGCCTGTCCGTCATCTGTCCATCCGTTCCGGAAAAACCGGCCACACAGAAAATACAGGCATCTCCCTGTCCGATCTCCAGCATAGGGATCATCCGGTCATCGTGGCTTTTTCCGATCACCCGAAACTGCGTAAAGCTGCTGTAACGCCTGGCTGCCTCCCACAGTGAATAATAAATTGCTTCGTAGGTTTTATCCTGTACTGTATCCATGATGTTCCCTTCCTTCCGTCTTTATACATGTTCATTATTATATATATTATGCGAAAGAGCATAAAAAAAGAACCGGTTTAACACCGATTCCTTTTGTTTACAAAATAATTCAGGATACCGCCGCCGATGATGATCACCAGCGCAACTGTAACCACTCTTTTCGCTGCCTCCTGAGGAAGCTGGCCCTTGGAGCCAATAGAAGCCTCATAAAAGGTCAGCGTATAATCGATCTCATGCGGGGCGCCCATGGCCAGTGTATCTGCGATCACTTCCATCTTATCATCCAGGGCAGTTACCGGGACAGTAAAAACAGAATTTCTGCCTTCCTCGCTCTCATTGAGATATTTTTCCCCATCTACGATCATATAATCATAGTTGGAGCTGCTCCACTGGAGCCGTGCATACATCTTCCCCTCTTTTACCAGCATCAATGTGGGGGAAGAAACACTGGCCTTTCCACTTCCGCCTTCCAGCTCCACCTGTATGGAATATTCTCCGTCCTCCAGATCTGTCTTCACTGCGTTCTCTCCACCTGCAGCCAGAACCTGTATCGGGCATAGCAACAGCATAGTCAGAAGAAGCAGCATTATTGTTCTCATCCTGTGTTTCATGGTTTTCTCTCCGTTTTCTGTTTTTCCTTCGTATCACTATAGCACAATGCCCCTTTTCTGTAAAGAACATCTCAGAATTGTTGAAATGTCTCTTCTTTTCCAGTATAATAGAGTGAAATTTGCATACAAACGAAAGGAAATGAACAGAGATGATCGAAACAAAAAATCTCACAAAAAAATTTGACAGTTTTACTGCTGTGGATTCTCTGGATCTTCGCATAGAAACCGGCGAATTTTTCGGTCTGCTGGGACCCAACGGTGCCGGAAAGACCACCACGATCAGTCTGCTTTCCACTCTGCTCCTGCCCACAGAGGGCGAAATCCTCATTGACGGGCAGACACTTGGACGCAACCGACCGGATCTGAAGCGCAAGATTAGCGTGATCACGCAGGAATATTCCATGCGCCAGGATATGAACATGGACGAGATCATGGAATATCAGGGCCGTCTTTATTTCATGCCACGAAAAGAGATCAAACGGAAAACTGAAGAGCTTCTGGATTTCTGTGGACTTCTTCCCTTCCGCAAGCGGACTGTAAGGAAGCTTTCCGGTGGTATGAAACGAAAGCTTATGGTATGCCGGGCACTTCTCACAAGTCCGGAGATCCTTCTTCTGGACGAGCCCACTGCAGGCATGGACGCGCTATCCAGACGACAAATGTGGAATCTTCTCCGTCAGCTGAACGGAAAAAATCTGACCATTCTTCTGACAACCCACTATATGGAAGAGGCACAGTCTCTCTGCAACCGGGTAGCACTTATGGATCACGGAAAACTAGAGGAGATCAATACTCCATCGGGCCTGATCGACGGACTGGGCAAATACACCGTAGATCAGGAAACACCGGAAGGGGCAAAAAGCCACTACTTCCACAGTCGGGAAGAAGCCATCTCTTTTCTGTCCTCTCTGGACGGACAGTGCACCCTTCGCGAGACAACTCTGGAGGATGTTTTTGTGGAGCGCGCAGGCAGGCATCTGATGCAGCGATAAGCCGGCGTCAGCCACAGTTATCTTATAATTTAATAGAATGGACGATGAATTATCATGGGAATACTTACTATTTTATGGGAAAAATGGGTGGAGTTCCGAAGGGATTTCTATAAGATCACGCTGGCGGCCATGATCGCGCCGCTGATGTATCTGATTGTTTTTGGAATGGGGATTCAGACCTCCTCACACGGAGAGCCTTATCTGAATTTCCTGATCCCTGGTGTAGTTTCACTGACTACAATGAACGGAAGCTTTAATGCTATCGCACAGAATCTGAATGTACAGCGTCTTTACGAGAAAGCCTTTGACCAGGTTATGATATCTCCGACACCTCTGTGGCAGTTTATTGCCGGACAGATCATCGGAGGCAGTCTCCGCGGGCTTTATGCAGGAGGGATCATCCTTCTTCTGACCATGCCGATCGGAACCGGTCTTGTGTTCAACGGATGGTCATTGCTGGTGATGTTCCTCAACGGTGCTGTATTTTCAGCCATCGGTGTTGTGGTTTCTTTCCTTGCCAAAAACCATGCGGATGTACCTCGTTTTTCCAATTATATCATTATGCCAATGGCTTTTTTGTGCAACACCTTCTTCTCTACAGAGAAGATCCCGGGCTTTCTTGGGAATTTTGTAGCTGCTCTTCCACTGTCACAGACCAGTCATCTGATCCGTACCATTGCTTCCGGCGGTGGAGTCAATTACCTCAGTGTCCTGATCCTGACAGTCTATCTAATTGCATTCAGCATTGCAGCTTCCTGGTTTATCTATAAGAAAAAAAATCTGTAAATTTATCTTTACAAAAAAATCACCGGCTTTCCTGTTCTTTCGGAAAACCGGTGATTTTTTTATTTGTTATGCTATTTTGGCTATTGTGCGTTTAGATGTTCTTTTTTCTTCTTCTCACGATCACATATCCACCTGCAAGAAGGGATGCCACTGCCAGTGCGGACATAGTTCCGATCGGTGAGTTATCGGCTGTTGATACTGCATTCTTAGATCTGGTTCCGTTGCCTCCGTTGGAGGATGTTGCAGATGCCTCTCCTGTTATGGTTGCATCCGGATCAGAACCTGTCTGGCCGCCGGTACCGTATGTACCGTCTGCTCCTGGAGTTCCGGTCAGTTTTGCAGATTTGAACTGATATACTGCGGATTCAATGGCGTCTGTCACCTGCCACTGACCACCGGTGTAAATGTATTTCTGAAAGAATACATACAGGTTGTATGTAGCGTCTTTGTTGATTCCCGTGGTGGAACCAATCTTCCATGCTGTACGAATCTGAACCTTACCTTTATTCGGGTCTGTATTTGGATTGGCAACGGTACTCCAGTAAACCGGAACCCACTTCACATCACCCTCATTTGGATCCTGATTGGTTGTTCCTGCACCGATTACAGTAAATGGATAGAACTGATTCGGATAGAACTGAATTGCCTCATCCAGTCCCTGTACTATACTCTCTTTTACATCCGGGATGTATGCATTCGGTGTGTCAGTCGGAGTTGGATCTGCAACTTTCGGACGGCTTTTCTCCGGTAAAGAAATCTTAAATGTATCTTTTGTTTTTACATGACCATTGATTGTTGGTTGCAGCAGCATAGCTTTTCCTTTGGAATCTTTTGCTGTAATATATACTTCTATCTCTTTGTCCGGAAGGTTATTTAATTCGATATTAAATGCTTTATCTGCTTTGATATTAACTTTACCACTTCCACCGTTTTCGCTGGATCCCTTGACCTTCCAGGTATAATTACAGATACCATCTGCACCAATGACACAGGTAACGGTTGCAGAAAAATGATCGCGCCAGCTGAAGCCAGTCCAACGAAGAGAGGCTTTAGTCTGGTTTGACGGAGTTGGGGTCGGGGTCGGACGCTTGGACTGATCCAGTGCAATCTGTTTCATATTGCTGACTCCTGCACTGTTTTTTACAACTACATATACATCGTAGCTTGTCTTTGCATTAAGTTTGGAAAGCTTGATCTGTGTTTCTGTTTTAGCAGCAATCTTTTTGCCCGCTTTGCTTGTATCAATATCAGATTTGGAAACCTTTGTTCCGTGTTTCACCAGTTTATAATAGTACTGACCTTCTTTGTCAGAAGTGATCGTTACAACTGCCTCTGAAATGCTGTTCCATTTTTTGAAGGAAGCTTTTGTAATCGTTGGTGCAGCTGCTACCGGTTTCGGATCTTCTGCCTGTTTTACATTAAAAGTCTGTTTCTCAGCTGCACCTACAAATCCGTCTTTTGTCTCTACCCAGACATAGAGATCAATGGACTTATCTGTAATGCCTGAAATATCAAAAGAAGTTTCCTGATTTGCTTCAATTTCAACACCACGTTTAACAGCGGATTTATCAAATTTAGGAGCATCTGCATCTTTCTTAACATATTCATAAAAATATGTACCGGCCTTATCAGATTCGATTTTTACAGAAACTGTATTCTCTTTCTCGCTCTTCTGATCTGTAACCCTAACAACCGGTATCTTGGAAACAAGCTTGCCTGAGGTGGTATCTACTGCATAACTCTGGTCGCCCTCATAGCTCATTGCATTAACTGCTTTTTCAAATGCAGTTGCATCTAAAGATTCAGGTTTCTGGAAAACTGTATAGTCAACTGCCGGATTCTCTACGGAATATCCAACATTCTGGTTCTCAAATGCACCAGCAATGATGATACTTCCAGCACTCTGATCCTGCCGTCCTAATACGATATTGGATTTTACGCTCTTTTCTGCGCTTGTATAGTTCTCGATGATCTTTGGTTCGTCATCAGACGCACCCTCACCTTTTTTAAGTGAAACTGTACCTGTGCTGTAAACAGCTCCACCTGCAGATACGTTGTCTTTGATCTCTCCACCGGTAATGATAAGTTTACCACTGTTCTTTATTGCCGCACCTGCAGATGTGGATGAATTATTAGCAAGAGTAACACCTGTAGTCATTACAAATTTTGCATTTGCATCTACAGAAATAATAGAACCCTCTGCCTGTGTTCCATCAGCTTTAGCTCCATCGATAAGAAGTTTACCAATTGTTGTGGTGCCATCTCCGTCATTCTTGGTCATGGACAAAATACTACCAGGGCTTACTTTAAACATATCACCGGTTACTGCTCCACGACTGACTGTGGTTTCACTTCCCTGCACACTGAAAATTGCAATATTCTTATTCTCAGGAACCGTAATCGGCTCTGTAAGAGCAAAGGATTCACTGATCAGGATCTTATAAGACGAAGCATAAAGATTCTCTTCCGTATCATCAATAGAACCTGTAAAATCCGGAGCCCCTTTAATCGCATTCTTAAGATCTTCTGCTGTCTTTACAACGGCATTTGCTGCTTCTGCAGTTGTTTCCGTCTGCTCCTGCTGCGCCTCTTCCGCCTGTGCCTGGGCTGCTACCTGGGCCTCTGCTTCCGCCTGGGCCTGGGCTGCTGCCTGTGCTTCGGCCTCCGCCTGGGCCTGGGCTTCTGCCTCTGCCTGAGCCGCTGCCTGGGCTTCTGCCTCTGCCTGGGCGTCGGCTTCACTCTGTGACTGGTCATCCACAGCCGCTCCGTCATCTGGTGTTTCTGTATTCTCGTCTGCAGTCGGTGCTTCTGCCTCTGTTACCGCTCCGGTATCTTCAGCGGCAAACGCTGTGGCAGGTGCCATTCCAACAGTCATGGAACCTGCAAGCAGGACTGCAAAAAGCTGCTTTTTTTTCATTTATAAGTCCTCCTGTTATGAGTTAGTCTGTTTAAATCCAATTACAAAAAAGTATAGCACAACGCTTCAAAAAAGTAAAGCGGACCAAAGAATCCGCTTTACTTTATCTGTTTTACGGACGTACCTGTCCATTACCATAAATGATATACTTGGTGGTGGTCAGTGCAAGGAGTCCCATTGGGCCTCTGGCATGGAGCTTCTGGGTGCTGATCCCGATCTCCGCACCGAATCCAAATTCGTTTCCATCGGTGAATCTGGTAGAAGCGTTCACATAAACTGCCGCTGCATCTACCTCATCCAGGAATTTCTGGGCATGGGTATAATCATTGGTAATGATGGCCTCCGAATGCTTTGTATTATATTTATTGATATGTGCAATGGCTTCCTCCACGGAATCCACTACCTTTACAGAAAGAATATAGTCAAGATATTCGGTTCCCCAGTCTTCTTCTGTTGCAGGAACTGCTCCCGGCATCAGAGCCTTTGCCGCTTCATCTGCACGGACCTCCACATGCTTCTCCTTAAGGCGTCCGGCCAGCACCGGCAGGAAATCGTCCTTCACCTTACGGTTTACAAGAAGGGACTCGCATGCATTGCATACGCCCACACGCTGGGTCTTTGCATTGATCACAATATCCGCTGCCATCTGAAGATCTGCAGTTTCGTCCACATAGATATGGCAGTTTCCGGTTCCGGTCTCGATGACAGGGATCGTACTCTGGTTTACCACTGCTTTGATCAGTCCTCTTCCGCCACGTGGGATCAGTACATCCACATACCGGTTCAGCTTCATAAATTCCGCAGCCGTTTCTCTGGAGGTATCCTGGATCAGCTGGATAGCATCCTCGATAATGCCGCAGGCCTTCAATGCCTCACGGATACAGTTGACAATGGCAGTATTGGAATGAATTGCGTCGCTTCCCCCCTTCAGGATCACGACATTTCCGGTTTTGAAACAAAGACCGAATGCATCTGAGGTAACATTGGGACGCGCTTCGTAAATGATGCCGATCACACCTAATGGAACACGTTTCTGTCCGATCAGAAGTCCGTTGGGACGTTTTTTCATACCGGTAACTTCCCCGATGGGATCTTCAAGACCGGTAAGCTGACGAAGTCCGTCTGCCATTCCTTCGATCCTCTCCGGTGTCAGCATCAGACGGTCGATCAGTCCTTCCGGCATCTGATTCTTTTTGCCGTTTTCCACATCCAGGGCATTGGCCTTCAGGATCTCATCGGTATGAGCGACAAGAGCCTTTGCCACAGCTTCTAGGGTTTTATTTTTGTCATTTGTGGAAAGATTTCGAAGGACTGTCTCCGCATCTTTCGCATTCTGTCCCAATTTTTCAAGCATTTCATTCATTTCCAAATATTCCTGCCTTTCTTTCTGTCTTTACAGCAATATCTTATTGTGTATCGCGGTATATATTCTCTTCCGTCACAATGACCTGCGGACGGATATCCGTAGGCTCTGTGGGAACTTCCGGAAGAATCTGGAAGGAAAATCCTACTGCAACGCGGCAGACCTCCGGATGTTTTTCCAGAAAGCGGTCATAAAAACCGCCGCCATAGCCTACCCGGTTGCAATTCACGTCAAAAGCCACCCCGGGCATGACCATCATGGCTTTTTCCCAGGAAACCGTTTCTCCGTCTTCCTTTGGCTCAGGGATCCCGAAGTAGCCGGATTCTAGCTGACTGAAATCGGTCAGTCTGTAAAATACCATATCCTTTCCGAAAACCTTTGGCACTGCCACTTCCTTGCCGTCTTTCCAGGCCTGCTCGATGATATAGCGTGTGATCACTTCATGGTTATAATCTGCGTATGCCATGATCCGTTCTGCATTCCGGTATTCCGGAAGCTGTGTCAGGGCCTCTGTGATCCGGAGACTGTTTTCCCGGATCCAGGCATCGGTATGTTCTTTTCTGGCTTTGAAGATCTTTTTTCTAATTTCCTTTTTTTCTTCCATATTTTTCTCCAAGATTGGTAACGCTGCCATCCTTTTCTTTGATATCGATATTATTCAGATGCGCACGGAGGTTCCCCTTCACTGCATCCAGATATTCTCTCCGAAGCTTCGCCTGTTCCACCTTTTCTTCCTCGGTAAGACCTACACTTTTCTGTTTATGTGCCAGTGCGTTGATCCTGTCGATCTTGATATTGTCCATCATAATGATCCTCTCCTTAAAGCAGTTTTTCGATATAATCAATGAGGAAGAATTCTTCCTTCTTGTTTCCTACAAATAATGTTCCGCAGCTCCTGCCTTCCACGATCCTGTGGATGTTGTGGAAGTCGTTTCCGTTGGCAATGACCATGTCCGCCCCTGCCGCAGTTGCGATGATCGCAGCGGTAAGCTTGGTTGCCATTCCCCCGGTACCGACATTGCTTCCTGTAGAGGATTTGCCAAGCTTACGCATATTGTCATCCATATTTTCTACAATGTCGATAAACTGTGCATCCGGATTGGAATTGGGATCGTCTGTAAAAAGACCGTCAATATCGGACATGAGGATCAGAAGATCCGCATCGATCAGTGCAGCAACCACAGAGGAAAGGGTATCATTGTCTCCGAATTTTACCAGGTTCTGGAATTCGTAGGAGGATACCGAGTCGTTCTCATTTACAATGGGGATCACCTTTTCTGCCAGAAGCTGCTGGAAGGTATTCTGGGCATTCCTGCGGTTGGTATTGTTGACCATGGTATTCTTGGTCATCAGGATCTGTGCCACCATCTGATTGTATTCCCCGAAAAGCTTCTGATAAATGGTCATCAGCCTGGCCTGTCCCACAGCTGCACAGGCCTGCTTTTTCTCAAGCTCTGCCGGCTTTCCCTTCATACCCAGTGCAGCTGCACCTACCGCAATGGCTCCGGAGGATACCAACACTACGTCTTTCCCCTGATTGTGAAGGTCACTGAGCTCTCTGGCCAGGATCTCCAGCTTACGGAAATCCAGTCTTCCTGTTTCTGCGTGGATCAGTGATGATGATCCGATCTTGATAACAATGCGTTTCTTGTCTTTCAGTCGTTCCCTGTAATTTGCGTTCATGTTTTTTGTTTCTCCTGATACCTGTATATTAGTCTTACTGATAAGTAACGGAATCAATCCGGTCATTCTGTACGATCTCCACCCAGGTAGTACCCGGATTCAGGCGGATCTCCTGTTCATTTCCATCGTAATAATGCGTGATCCCCCATGGAGAATCCTTCTCCCAGCGGATATCAATGGCTCTGCCTCTGGTAATAAACTTGCCCTCTCCGCCGGAAATGGCATCAATATTCAGATAGCCGTTTCCATCGTAGGCCGGGCAGGATGAATACTGAAGGATGATATTGTCGCAGGTAAGCGGTTCATTATCCAGCTGATCCACATGTTCCTTGCCAAACTGGAATCTCTTATATTCCTTTGTCTCCTCATCGTATTCATACCAAGGATGATTGTCAGTAAAATTATCCAGCTTCACAAGGCTGGCTGTGATCCCATCCGGTACAGTCTCTGTACCATCTTCTGCAAAAAGATAATGTCCGGTATATTCTTCTTTATATTCCTGGCTGTATCCCATAGCATCTATGCCTGCCTGAAGGTGGCTGGCATCTGTATAGGCATTGTGAGGTGCCTTCCTGTCTGTTGTGCGGAAAAAAGCCAGCTTGCCGATCTGGATCCCGTTAAGGTTATCGATCACATGCTGCTCCAGATAAGGCAGTGCATAGGCAGCCTGTCCGTAGTGGGCATAGATCGCATTAAATTCGTTGGCATAAAAGAGATAATAGTCACGGCAGCTGCGAACGGAACCGATCCGTTCCAGCTCATCGTAATCTTCGAGAATGCCCATAAGACGGGTAATATTACCTTCCACCGGCGCTTCGTAGACAACACCGGCATGTCCGATCCCACTCTGCGGAGCTCCGACACTGTTGTTACCCATCATCACGGCAACCGGTCTTCTCCGTCCAATGCTCTCCGGAACATTTTCGCCGGTAAGATAGCTCTTTACCTGGGTTTCTTCCTGCTTTTCCTCATTGGGGACAAAGCCTACCAGATCTTGCCCTGCTCCAAAAGCGGGAACAGTCTGGGCAATGCAGATGCATGCAGCTGTGATACCTGCCAGGATACCTGTCTTTTTCATTCTCATATATTACCTCCTTTTCTTAAAGCGGAAGAGTTTTCCGCTTAGCTTTTCCGTGGGACAGCCCGTCTAGCGGTTGATCCCCAGCTCCTTCAGTGCCGCTGCCTGCTTGGCTTCCATGACCTTTGCCTCATCCTCTGTCATATGATCATAGCCCAGAAGATGCAGCATACTGTGTGCCACCAGGAAACAGAATTCCCTTGTCACACTATGTCCGTATTCCTCTGCCTGGGCAAAAACCTTAGGTACAGAGATCATGATATCTCCAAGAAGGAGTTCATCACTGTCCAGATCAAAATAGGACTCATCTTCTTCCACAACGGAATAATCCGCCGGTGTCTCAAAGGGGATCATAGGAAATGACAGCACATCCGTAGGAGCCTGGATATTCCGGAATTCCGTATTTACCCTCTTGATCTCCTCGTTGTCTGTCAGGACAAGATTGACCTGTCCGTCATAGGGACATTTTTCCATTTCAAGAACCTTGTCCGCAACCTGGGATGCAAGGGCAGCATAGTCAATGCCCAGATCCTGATCTGTCTCATATTCGATATTTATGGTCATCTTCTGTACTCCTTATTTTTTACAGCATACCTGTCATCCTTCCTGGATTTGACAGGCTTCTGTTTTTTTTCATAA
The DNA here is from genome assembly GCF_018785605.1 of Blautia sp. MCC270. NCBI lineage: Bacteria > Bacillati > Bacillota > Clostridia > Lachnospirales > Lachnospiraceae > Blautia > Blautia sp. MCC270. Next base: position 43,732 of record NZ_WQQD01000038.1, on the reverse strand, counting down.
TCGTCATAGGCCTGTACGATCTGCTGTACAAGTGGATGACGTACAACATCCTTGCTGGTCAGCTGACAGAATCCGATGTCATCGATCTTCTTCAGCACCTTCATCGCCACATCCAGACCAGATGTGGCATCCCTGGGAAGGTCCTTCTGGGATGCATCTCCTGTGATGATCACCTTGGAACCGAAGCCGATCCTGGTCAGGAACATCTTCATCTGGGCAGGTGTGGTATTCTGTGCCTCATCCAGGATGATGAAGGCATTATCCAGTGTACGTCCCCTCATATAGGCAAGAGGGGCAACCTCGATGAGCCCCTTCTCCATGTTTTTGGCAAAGCTGTCTGCGCCCATGATCTGATACAATGCGTCATAAAGAGGACGCAGATAGGGATCGACCTTGCTCTGGAGATCGCCAGGAAGGAATCCCAGCTTCTCGCCTGCCTCAATGGCCGGTCTGGTAAGAATGATCCTGGAAACCTCCTCATTGCGAAAAGCAGTTACTGCCATAGCCATGGCAAGATAGGTTTTGCCGGTTCCGGCAGGTCCCACGCCGAACACGATCATCTTCTTACGGATCTGTTCCACATAGTCCTTCTGTCCGAGAGTCTTGGGCTTGATGGGTCTGCCCTGTATGGTATTACAGATAAAATCCTTGTCGATCTCCTCCATCACGGAGCCGATCTTCTCCATGGCAAGGGAAAGTGCGTAATTCACATTCTGCTGTGTGATGGTATTGCCTCTGCCCGCAAGTGTGTTCAGTTCCTCCACGATCGCCCTGGCCTGTGTGGCTCCCTCCTGGCTTCCCAGGATCTTAAGAGAACCGTCACGGAAGATCATGGTTACGTTCAGAGTACGTTCGATCAGCTTCAGATGCTCGTCAAACTGTCCGAAAATATTCGCCTGGCGGTCTGCCGGCACATCCACATATAATTCGATAATGCTGCTAGCCATCCTCTGGTGTCCTTTCTTTTGGCTGCGTCTTTTTTTCTGTGGGGGCTTCTCTTCCGGTCCGTTCAATGACGGTAAGAGTGCCTCTGCTGACGCAGTCCTGGTGATTTATTTCTATTTTAACATTATTTTCAGATATTTGAACCCCTTTTTCTATTAATTTTTCTTCATAGGCATAAAGCCTTTGTATAGCCTGTTTTTTTGCGGCATCCTCTGTCAGCTGCTCTTTCTGTACTTCGTACTTCCTGATCGCAGCAATCCCCAGGATAACAGGAGAACGAAAAATCCCGATACTGAAAAGAGGTTCCCGGCTGACGAGGCGTTCCTCATTTTGTTTCAGAGGAGAGGAAAAGTCCAGAAACCAGTTTCCCAGCTGAAAAAAAAGCCTTGTTTTCTTTTTACCGGACCATACCTTTTTCTCTATGTCCAACGGAAAGGTATCGTAATAGGCAATGGTATGTCGGATGTAAATATCCGCATCTGCCTGAACATATGCATAGCGGATAACCTCCTGACTGTCATCGGTGATGTCCACGATCCCGGAAACCAGTTCCTGGCCTTTTTTTATTTCATCCCCGGCCCTGACAAGAGGAGTTCCCTGCCGTGTGACCATGGAATCGATCACACCGTCCAGGGTTGAAAACAGACTGCATGAGCTTTCTTCCGGCTCTGCTTTTTCTCCGGCAGTTCCCTCCCGGATTTCAAAACGCAGGCCCGTTCCCGAAAATCCGGCAGACACCCAGGTGATCTCCGGAAATTCTCTTCGCAGGGAAGCTGCAAGTGCACTGCAACTGATCTTTTTTCTGGATACTCCGAAACAGACCCCCTGCTCTTTCAGAAAGCTCATCAGCTGGGGTGTGGGATTTAAAATATTTCCCCGAATTTCAACGTTCCACACTCTGCCTGACAGAAAAAAAAGGAGGCAGCAAACTGCCAGAAACCCCACGGGGATCATTTTTCTTCTTTTACAGAAAAGCAGAAAAAACAAAGGTCCTCTTTTTTTCAGGATGTGGATATGTACCCCTGTTTTTCTCCGCAGTGGCGAGATCTGCAGAAAATCCGCTACCTTCATGGTCAGCTGAAGTTCCGTCGCACCGGTGCGGATGATCCTTTTCAGATCCATTTCCCTGCCTCTGCACAGATTCACAAACCGCTGGCACTGCTGCCCCTTAACAGAAACCCGCACAAAACCTGGGATCATTACTTATTTCCCTCCTCCAGCGTAATGCTTTCGATCTGCCCGCGGATACATAGTTCAAGGGTTGTGTAGCAGGGAATCACAAGGTTTTTCCCACGGATCACAAGTCTGCCGGAAGGTGTCAGTATCAGGATCTCCTCCCTTGTATAGCTCTGGATATTCCGGTAATTTTCGATCACTGCCCGGCGTTTTCCCGTAAGTATCACCTGCACCTCCCGAAATGCCGGTTCCCCGGGAAGCTCCAGAAAAGCTGACATTTTTCTCATTAAAAAAATCCTCCGGCTTTTATCATTAATTTATGCCGGAGGATTTCTTCTTATGTATCTTTCGCTGTATCTGCTTTTTGTCTTTTATCTGCGGATCAGCACCATGGAAAACCAGAGGATGGTATTTCCACCCAGATTGTATTCCATAGCTTCCTTTTCTACGATCTCACTGACTACCACGCCATAGCTTTCCAGACATGGATGCATATGCTCCGGAAAACGGCATGGTTTTCCGTCCAGATAGGCACAGCGTTCACAGAAGTCACAGGATTCCGTGGAAAGCGTAAAGGTCTCATAGCCCTCTCCCTCCAGAAAATCACGTACCTTCTCTGTAAGCGCTTCGTGTTCCATTCTTGTGGAAAGCATCTCCTTCATGTTCATGATATCCGATACCTCCGCAACGCTGGAAAAGAAAACTGCTTTCGGATAGCTCCGGATCTTCTTTTCGCATTCTGACAGCTCTCCCACTGCCGGAGGACAGGCCCATGTGCTCCCATAACGTTCACATTCCTGTTTACAGATCGTACGCACACGTGACTGTACTTTAATATCCCCGGTATCCAGCACACGATACTCAAAAATGGGATACTGGGAAATAAACTCATCAAATTTTTCTTTTATACTGTTCATACCTTTAAGATCTCCTGTTCTCCAAAAAGGCTCATAACTGCTGCCTCATAGTCACCAAAATGCTGGGATTTTTTGATCTTTTTCAGATATCTGGCATAATTGGTAAAGCCCGGTGCCATATAACTCCACAATTCCTTCATGCGGAAAAGTACATTTCGTTCTCCTGAAAGATATTCCTGATAATCCCGGTAAAGACGGTCATGGAACTGCCGCAGCTTTTTCCGGTATTCTTCCCGGTGATCCTCTCCGTCTTCTTTTTGCATAATGGCATCCAGAAGATAGGGCCTTGCGATCAGGCCTCTTCCGTACATGACGCTGTCTGCATCCGGAAATTTCTCCCGGATTTCCTGATAAGCCTCCACTGAAAAAATATCCCCGTTATATCCCAGGGGAACCTTCAGCTTTTCCCTTGCCTCCTCATACAGTTCATATCTGGGAATCCCCTTATAATGATCCTTCAGAAGGCGTGGATGGATGATCAGCTCCTTCAGCGGATATCTGCCGTAGATCTCAAGAAGCCGTTCCCAGTCTTCCTCATAATCCGTTCCCACTCTCGTTTTTATGGAGATCTCCATCCCGGTTTTTTCGAAGATCTCATCCAGAAAACGTTCCAGCTTATCCGGCTCGCCCAGGAAACCGGCACCCTTTCCCTTGGCTGTGACAGTTCCCGAGGGGCATCCCAGATTGAGATTTACTTCCCTGTGTCCGTATTCATCCCGGAAGATATGGGCTGTTTTCACAAAATCCTCCGCATTGTTGGTCAGGATCTGGGGGATCACCGGAAGATCTCCGTTGGTTTCCGGTGATACCTCTTTGATCTCCTTGCTGCTGAGACGTTTATTGGGCTTGGCAGTGATGAAGGGTGTAAAGTATTTATCCATGGGATAAAAACAGTCATGATATGCATTCCGGTAAACCCAGTTGGTTACGCCCTCCATAGGTGCCAGATAATTCTTCATTGTTTATCCTCCTTCATCCGGAAATAGATCTGCTTTCTCCCTCCGCTTCCTGTGGGGATCCTGCCTGTCTCATAATTTCCCAGAGATTTGATAAAGGGGGTCAGCTTGGAATATCCGTAATTACGCACATCAAAATCCGGAAGTCGTTTCCCAAGCTGGTCGCCCAGCTGTCCGGAGGAAAGCCATCCCTCTTCGTCAGAAAATTTCTCGATGATGGCATTAATGGCCTTGCGCACCCGCTTGAGATCTTTGTTCTTCCTGGAGCCGGAGCTGCTCTGTTTACTATTGTTTCCGGATTTTTTAGCTTCTGCTGCAGTAGCCAGATCTTCCTTCTTCTCTTCCTCCTGTTGGTTGCGGTAGAGAAGATCCAGATATTTAAACTGGTTGCATGCGGAAATAAACGGCTTCGGCGTCTTCTCCTCTCCCATACCCAGGACCAGCATTCCGGATTCCCGGAGCCTTGCTGCCAGACGGGTGAAATCACTGTCCGAAGAAACAATACAATATCCATCCACATTTCCGGAATACAGAATATCCATGGCATCAATGATCATCGCCGAATCGGTGGCGTTTTTTCCGGTGGTATAGCTGTACTGCTGGATAGGAATGATGGAATCCTCCAGAAGAACCTTTTTCCAGGAGGAAAGCCGTGCACTGGTCCAGTCTCCATAGATCCGTTTGTAGGTGGCTATGCCGATGTTTGCCACTTCATCCACGATGATCTTGATGTATTTGTCTGATACATTATCTGCATCGATCAGTATTGCAATTCTTAATTCGTTGTCCATAAATCCAACCTTTTCTGTTTAATCTGTGCCGTCTCCGATGCGGATCAATGCTCCAGCATGATCTTGAGGATCTCTCTGTCTGTTTCCTTCATACCGTCTTTTCCGATCTGTCCCACACAGCTGATGGTCTCTGCGGTTTCTTCCTGGAGAATTCCTGTATAAGGTGCATAAGACTGCCCGTTCATGGCAAGATGATGCGCCAGAAAGGCTGCGTCAAGACAGGCTGCGATCTTGGCAGCACAGGAGATCTTGGCCCCATCACAGATGATTCCCGGAATATTGGCGAGGGTATTCTCGATCGTTTTTTTGATCAGGGAAATATCTCCGCCTACCATATAGGTAATGGCAGCTCCGGCTGCACAGGAGGCCGATACCGCACCGCAGAAGGCAGACAGCTTCCCTATATATTGCTTCTGATAAACTGTGAGGAGATTGGAAAACACCAGAGCCCTGTAGAGGCTGTAATCCGGCAGCTCCATCTCTCTTGCATAAACGATCAGCGGAACAGAGCATGCAATTCCCTGATTTCCGCTTCCGGAATTGATGACAACCGGCATATCACAGCCACCCATACGTGCCTCAGAAGCCGCTGCAGTAAGACTTCTCATTCTGGTGAGCATATCATGTGAATAATTTTCACGGATCACGCGCCCGATACCCAGGCCGTATTTTCCGGTCATTCCCTCATGAGCAATGGCCATGTTGCTTCTGATCTGCGCATCCAGAAGCTCCTTTACATCGGAAAGCTCTACGGTATCTGCAAATTCCCGAATATCCTCCAGATTTAACAGGCCGCGGTCCGTCTCTTCCTTTTCTTCCACTGCTTTATCTGCATCAAGGAGGATCTCTCCGTTTTTGCTGATCCTGGTCACGTTGATATGGTCGTATTTGATCTCCAGGCTGACGGCATCTTCACCGGCATACATTTCGATGATAATGTGAAGGACTACCGGCGTGTCCAGAAGCTCCACCTTACAGATATCTGCCTCCAGAAGTTCCCGGCAGCGTGCCCTGCCCTTTTCATCGACTTTGGAAAGAACTTCCATATTCAGTGAGGCATCTCCTGCCACCGCCCCAAGGATCACACCTGCAGGAATCCCCTTTAAGCCTCCTGAATTGGGAATGATCACACAACGCACATTTTTGATGATATTTCCGGAACATTTTGCTACGATACGCTCCGGCTCTTTCCCAAGGATCTCTCTTGCTCTTGCCGCACCATAGGCCAGAGCGATCGGTTCTGTACATCCCATAGCCGGGATCATCTCCTCACGGAGGATCGCCAGATAGTTTTTATATATATTTTTGTCCACTTTTTTATTTACCTTCCCGTATTTTATGATTATTTCTTTTCCTGATATTTATGACATGCTACCATATGTCCCGGCTCCACCTGACGAAGTGCCGGGGTTTCCTGTCTGCAGCGTTCCTCACACCACGGACAGCGGTTATGGAAGCGACAGCCCCCGATAGATCTGGACTGTACTCCGGTATCCGTAACGATCTGATCCAGAGTTTTGACTCTCGGGTCCGGAATCGGAATCGAGGAGATCAGCATTTTTGTATAAGGATGCAGCGGATTGGAATAGAGCTTATCTGCATCTGCGATCTCCATGAGATTTCCAAGATAAAGCACCCCGATCTCATCACAGATCTTCTGGACCACCTGCAGCTGATGGCTGATGAACAGATAGGTCAGCCCGTATTTTTCCTGAAGATCCTGAAGCATCTGGACGATCTGGGCCTGCAGGGAAACATCCAGCGCAGAAATGGGCTCATCGCAGACTACAAATTCCGGCTGTACGGAAAGTGCTCTTGCAATGGAAATCCTCTGACGCTGTCCGCCGGAGAACTCATGAGGATACTTCAGAAGATCCTGTTCTTTGAGGCCAACCACGCGGATCAGTTCTTTTGCACGCTCCTTACGTTCCTTTGGAGTGTACATTTTATGGATCGCCATAGGCTCACAGATGATATCCTGCACTGTATGGCTTGGGTCCAGAGAGGAATAGGGATCCTGAAAAACGGACTGCATTTTTTTGCGGTATGGAAGCAGTTCTTTTTCCCCCATGGCTCCGATCTCTGTTCCTTCATAAAAAATCTCACCGCCTGTGGGTTTATGATAACGTAGGATTGCCTTTCCGATGGTAGATTTTCCGCTTCCGGATTCTCCTACCAGACCGAAAGTTTTCCCCTTTTCAATCGAAAAGCTTACCTGATCCACAGCCTTCAGTATGCCCGGCTTAAAGGACAGAAGCTTCGGAGATTTCTGTTTAAAATATACTTTCAGATCTTTTACTTCAATTAAGGGCTTGCTCATCTCTTCTCCTCCCTTCTGTGACAGAATATCCTGTGTCCCTCTGAAGCCTCATAATATTTCGGAAGACAGGCTTCACAGGTTTTGTCCGCATATTTACAGCGATTCAGGAAGGGACACAGATCACCGTTTCCGTCCGAAAGATCTCTCTCCAGAAACTGTTCAAAGGTACCTCCCACCCGCGGCATGCTTGCGATCAGTGCCTGTGTATAGGGATGTCCCGGATGAAGAAAGATCTCTTCTACCGTTCCCTCTTCCACCACGTAGCCACCACACATGACAGCTACCCGTTTACAGGTCTGCGCTACAACGCCCAGATCATGGGTGATCAGGATGATGCTCATATTGTTTTTTTTCTGAAGTTCCAGAAGCAGATGAAGGATCTGCGCCTGGATCGTAACATCCAGGGCTGTGGTGGGCTCATCTGCGATCAGGATCTTCGGATCACTGCTCATGGCCATGGCGATCATCACACGCTGGCGCATACCGCCGGAAAGCTCGTGGGGATAGCTGTTCATAGCCTTTTCCGGGTCTGTGATGCCAACGGCTGTGAGAAGCTCCAGCACCCGGGCCTTTGCTTCTTTTTTGTTCATATTGGTATGGCGCCGGATCAGCTCTACCATCTTATTGCCAACAGTGTAAACCGGATTCAGTGCGGAAAGAGAATCCTGAAAGATCATGGCGATCTCACCACCGCGGATCTCACGGAGCTCTGCTTCATTTTTCTTCAGGATATCTTCTCCCCGGAACAGGATCTCACCACCCAGGATCTTACAGTTGGATGGTCCGAGACGGAGAATGGATTTGGTGGTCACACTTTTTCCGCTTCCGGACTCTCCTACGATCCCGAAAAAATCCCCCTCACCGATGGCAAAGCCTGCACCTTTTACTGCCTGTGTCTCTCCAAGGTCTGTAAAGAAAGACACCTTCAGATCTTTTACTTCCAGTAATTTTTCCATATGTAAATGTCCTCCTTACTTGGGCTCGAATACTTTTCTTAATACTTCTCCCAGATAATTGAAGCTGACGACCGTGATCAGGATCAGGATTCCGGGGAAAATAGCCAGATACGGTGCCTGCTGGATATAGCGCTGTGCATTGCTCAGCATACTTCCCCAGGAAGCCGTAGGCGGCTGGATACCCAGGCCGAAAAAGCTCAGTGCAGATTCCATCAGGATGGCATTGGCAATGTTCATGGTTGCAGCCACGATAATGGTAGGCATGATGTTAGGCAGGATATGATGTACAATGGTGGAGAATTTCTTCTGTCCGGAGATCCTTGCATAGATGACATACTCTCTCTCGTTCAGGGAAATGGTCTCGCCACGGACGATCCTGGCAATGTTCATCCAGGTCAGAAAGCCGATGATCAGGACAATGTTCTGAAGTCCCGGTTTCAGGAAGGCATTCATAACGATCATGATCAGGAATGTCGGAAGGCTCATCAGCGCATCCACCAGACGCATCAGCACTGCATCCACCGTTCCTCCCACAAAACCGCTGATGGAACCGATGATCACACCAAGGGCTGTCGAAAGCACCATGGAAAGGAAGCCCACCAGAAGGGATGCTCTTCCTCCGTAAATACAGCGGGCCAGATAATCCCGTCCCATATCATCCGTACCGAAAAGATGCGCCATTGAAGGAGCATTCAGTCTCTCTGTGGCGCTGATGGCATTGGGATCTACCGGATACAAAAAGGCAAAAATGGAGATCAGTGCCAGCAGGATGATCGCTGCTGCACCTGCCACTGCAAGTTTATTTGTCTTAAAACCAAGTTTGATATTTTTCCAGATATTTTCTCTCATGTCCCTTTACCTCCTAACATCCTGCTTTGCGGATCCTCGGATCAAAGACAGCATACAGGATATCTGCCAGAAGATTTCCGAGCACCACGAGAAGCGCGGTAAACATGGTGATTCCCATGATCAGGGGATAATCATACTGCATAACAGCGGTCACTGCCAGCTGACCGATTCCCGGCCATGCAAAAACCTGCTCGGTGATAATGGCACCGGAAACCAGAGACTGCAGGCTCATTCCAAGAACCGTGATCATAGGAAGCATGGCATTTTTCAGTACATGCCGGAAAAGGATTCCAGACTCTTTCATTCCATAAGCCTTCTGCACCATAACATAATCAGAGGACATTTCCGTAATGGTACTGCTTCTTAAATACCGTATGTACTGTGACGCATTTGCAAAGGTCAGAACTGCGCAGGGCATGACCATATGAAGGATCAGATCTCCTAAGGAACGGTTGCCGTCTGAATGCATACCGATACTTGGCAGGATATGGAGATGCACACTGAAGAGATAGATCAGCATAATACCGAACCAGAACGTAGGAATGGAGATACCTACATAACAGAACATGCTGGTGATCTTATCCAGAATACCATTTTTATTCTTTCCGGAATACAGGCCCAGTACAATGGCAATGAGAAAACCAAGCAGCATACTGATTCCCATGAGGATCACGGTTGCGGGAAGCCTCTCCAGCATCTGTGTCAGGACCGGTCGGTTATTCATCAGGGAATTTCCGAAATTCCCGTGAAGGATCCTTCCCAGCCACAGAAAGTATTGCTCATAGACAGGCTTTGTAAGTCCCAGGCTTTCTCTCAGGTTCTGGATATATTCTTCACTCATATTTGGTTCCACATAAGTCAGGACAGGATCTCCGGGCGCTGCTTTTGTCAGTGCAAAGCAGAGAACAGAAACAATAAACAGTGTCAGAATACACTGTATCAGACGGTTTACGATCTTCTTCAAAATGTACCTCCTTTATTTTCCCCGAAACAGGAAATCGGCTGGCGCAAAAACGCGTCAGCCTCTTTCTGTTTCCGGTATTCATCCGCTATAAAATTATTTATTTCTCCAATGTGTAGATCTTGGAATAATCATAATAAATAGTTTTTAACAGACATTCATCAAAGCCTCCGAAATCTTTACTTACCGCATAGAAACCATTGGAATAAGCGATCGGATAGATATACATGTTATCATTGATCGTATTCTGGATCTCCTTATAAATCTCGCCACGTTTTGTCTCATCTGCAGTGCTGTTGCCCTCTTCCCACAATGCATCCAGATCTGTATCCTTGATCCTGGAATAGTTGGAACGGCTGACGGAAGAACTCATGTCTGCATAAAGGCTCGGCTCTTCTCCCAGAGTGTAGAAGCTCAGTACCAGATCATAATCTGTGCACTCCGTATCCTTTGTCTTATTCTTGAAGGTAGACTCATCTGTAGGAAGAAGATTGATGGTGATTCCTACATTGGCAAGGGCAGACTGTACATACAGAGCTTCACTCTCCATTGTCTTATCTGTGGAGATATACATCAGGTTCAGAGAAAGACTTGTCTTTCCTGCTTCGGAAAGGAGCTCCTGTGCTTTAGCCGGATCATTGTCGTAGGTATTGTCCGGTTTTGTATAGTAGAGTGTATCCGGTGTAAAAATAGAATCTGCAGGCTCTGCATAATCCTCGGAATGGAAAGCAAACTGACAGAACTCCTCTTTATTCAGTGCGTATGCGATCGCCTGACGTACCTTTACATCCTGAAGATCTTCGTTCAGCTCATTCATGAACATGGCGTTGACACGTCCGGAATTATAGGTATTGATGTTTACGTTATCGTAAGCACTGACGATATCGTAATCATCTGCGCTGATCAGACGTGCATCCAGATCTCCGCTTGCAAGTGCCGCATTGGCGGAGCTGGAATCCTTTACGATCTTGAAGGTGATGGAATCCAGATTTACATCATCAAAATAGTCATCGAATTTTGTTACTTTATAATACTCTCCGGATTTGTATTCCTCGAACTTAAAAGGACCACTTCCCACCGGTTCATTGTTGAGATCACTTTCTCCGATATTCTCCACGCCGTCATAAATATGCTTCGGAATACAGTAAACCTGGCTCAGTCCGCCAAGAAATCCTGCGGAAGATGATCCAAGGGAAATCTTGACTGTAAGGTCATCAACCTTCTCTGCCTCTACTGCCTTGTCATTAACGTATCCGTAAGAAGAATACGGAACATTCTGCTTCTCATCTACCAGCACCTGCATGGTGAATACCACATCATCGGCTGTGATCGGCTGACCGTCATGCCATTTCAGTCCGTCTTTGAGCTTCAGTGTGAATTCGCTAGCATCATCATTGGCTGTTACACTTTCGCAAAGTCCGTTTTCATAATACATCTCTCCGTTCACGATCTCAAAAAACGGGCTGTACAGTGCCTGCATCATATCGAAGCTTGTCTGATCCACAACATAAAGCGGATTGATGTTCTGCGGATCTGCTGTTTCTGCAATGGTAATATTTCCGCCTTCCGCCTTGGTTCCTTCTGTTTCTGCTGCAAAAACAGTCATTCCTGACATAACAGTTGTTCCTGCCACTGCAGCTGCCAGAAGCGCTGCCAGTACTTTTTTTCTCATTTCCTGTTCCTCCTGTGTTTCAGTGAGTATACCTCTTTTCCCACCAGTTTAATATGATATAGGCAAGATAATACTATACCATATTACCTTTGTCAAGCTGTCCCTGGCTCTTCAGAGATTTTTTTACTGCATTTCGTTAAAGCTTGTATTTATTCTACATACAGATCACACAGGCGTCAAGATAAATTTTCTGTATCTTGCCTCTGCTATATATATATTTCCTTAATTCGTCATATTTTTGATCCAGTGTCCGTAATTGCACTTCAAAAATGCAGGCACGCATTTAAAGATCTGATCTGCATTTAGGCAGCATACCACCACTGCCGGAGATGCCTTGCCCACAAATGCCATAAACATGGACAGAGGGATCACGATCCCCCAGATACTGATCAGGTCCACCTTCATGGAATAAGCGATGCTTCCGCTTCCCCGGATGATACCACCATTTGTTGGCATCTGATAGGACATTCCTACCATTACTACACTTAAGTCATTACCGAAAGCCCGAAGGCAACCCCTGCAATTTCCACACAGCGCAGTGTAGCAAGCAGGATCTGCGTCACTGCAAAGAAAAAGTAAGTAAACCGGATGATCGCCAGATAGGAAAGACCGGCTTCGATAATCGTCTGGTCTGTTGTAAAAAGCCCCAGCAGCTGTGTTGGAAAAAGGCTGGCCAGGATAAACAGCATAAGGGCAATAAAAAAGCCTGTGCGCATGGCCCAGGCACCGATCTTCCTTACCGGCTCTGTCTCTTTCTTTCCCCAGTACTGACTTCCGAATATGACAAGTCCGTCTCCCAGCGCCATAAGCAGCTGCTGAAAGACGAACTGTACCTGGTTTACGGTGGTCACACCGGATAATGCAGTTTCGCTGAAGGCTCCAAGCATAATGTTATCAGCAAGATTGACACTTAAGGTCACTACATTCTGCAGCACCAGCATGGAGCATAATTTCAGAAAATTACGATAAAAATTCTTCATCAGTCTTTTACGATGGCAATGATATCATCTGCGTTGATCACCAGATATTTCTCACCCTCATATTTGATCTCGGTTCCTGTGTATTTTCCGTAGATCACACGGTCGCCCGGCTTTACCTGTACCGGTACTTCTTTACCGTCTACGACCTTACCGCCACCTACTGCGATAACCTCTGCCTGCTGGGTTTTCTCCTTGGAGCTGTCCGGAAGTACGATGCCGGATGCGGTTTTGTCTTCTGTCTCAAAATATTTTACGATAACTCTGTCTGCAACTGGTTTTAATGCCATATTCATTTCCTTCTTTCTGTGATTATTAGCACTCTTGAGCTTCGAGTGCTACTCTTTTTTTATCATACTACATATCCGAAAATTGTCAAGATATTTGCAGATATGTAGTATGATATTATTTATGATAGGGCTCTCCGCTGATGATACGATAGCTGCGGTAGATCTGTTCCAGAAGGATCACACGCATCAGCTGATGAGGAAATGTCATCTTCGAAAAGCTTAAAGCATAGTCTGATCTCTTCAGTACTTCTTTTCCAAGACCAATAGAGCCGCCGATCACAAACTGGATATGGCTGGTCCCACGTATTCCCAGCTCGTTGATCTTCCGTGCGAAGTTCTCAGAGGTCAGCTGTTCGCCTCCGATCTCCAGAGTGATCACAAACGCATCATCCCGGATATATTTAAGAAGACGCTCCCCTTCCTTGTTCCGAATGGCATCTTCTACTGTTTCGCTGGCATTATCCGGTGTTTTTTCGTCGGACACTTCTATGATCTCCAGCTTGCAGTAACGCCCAAGGCGCTTGGAATACTCCGCAATGGCATCCCGCAGATATTTTTCCTTGATCTTCCCTACTGTCAGGATACTTATTTTCATCCGCCGTTCTCCTCCAGATAATTCTCAAATTCTTCTGCTGACATCAAAACCTTCCTTGGCTTGGTTCCTTCCTCCGGACCTACCACTCCTGCGTCACAAAGCTGATCCATGATCCTTGCCGCACGGTTAAATCCGATCTTGAACATACGCTGAAGCATACCGATGGAGGCCTTTTCCTTCTCAATGATAAATTTACCGGCTTCTGTAAAATAGACATCTCTGTCACCGCCGCCGGCTCCTCCCGGGACACCGGCTGTATTGACCTGCTTCTCAATGGAGGTATCATAAACAGCACCCTGATTTTTGTCAGAAACATATTCTACGACTGCACTGACCTCCTCATCTGAAACAAAAGCGCCCTGCAGTCTGGCCGGCTTCTGATACCCCTGAGGATAAAACAGCATATCGCCCTTGCCAAGAAGCTTCTCAGCACCGTTCATATCCAGGATCGTCCTGGAATCCACACCGGAGGATACGGAAAATGCGATCCTGGACGGCATATTGGCCTTGATCAGACCTGTGATGACATTGACCGATGGCCTCTGGGTAGCAATGATCAGATGGATACCTGCTGCACGTGCCAACTGGGCCAGACGGCAGATCGCATCCTCAACTTCTCCCGGTGCAACCATCATAAGATCCGCAAGCTCGTCCACGATGATCACGATCTGCGGCATCTTCTCAGGTGCCTTTTCTCCCTCCGGGACCCGCATATTGGCAACCTTTTTGTTATATTCTCCAAGATTACGTACCCCATATTCCGCAAAGGCATTGTAACGGCTGGTCATCTCGGAAACAGCCCAGTTCAGCGCACCGGCCGCTTTCTTCGGATCTGTGACCACCGGAATGAACAGGTGCGGGATCCCGTTATATACACTGAGCTCCACCACCTTCGGATCGATCATGATCAGACGCACCTCATCCGGTGTAGCCTTATAAAGGATGCTGATGATTAGCGTATTGATGCAGACGGATTTTCCGGAGCCGGTTGCTCCGGCGATAAGAAGATGCGGCATCTTGGCAATATCTGCCACTACCGGTTTTCCGGCAATATCCTTACCTGCTGCAAAGGACAGCTTGGATTTTGCATTTTTAAACTCCTCTGACTGAAGAAGATCCCGCAGCATGACCGGGCTGTTCTCCTTGTTCGGAACCTCGATCCCCACGGCTGCCTTTCCCGGTATCGGTGCTTCGATGCGGATATCCGGTGTAGCAAGATTCAGCTTGATATCATCGGAAAGACCAACGATCTTGCTGACCTTCACACCCATTTCCGGCTGCAGCTCATAGCGGGTAACGGTAGGTCCGCAACTCACATTGGTAATGGTTACATTAACACCGAAATTATGCAGGGTTTCCTGAAGCTTCTGTGCCGTTTTACGCAGATGTGCATCGGAATCTCCCTGAGATCTGCCATCTCCGCGCTTCAGAAGCTTCAGCGGCGGATACTGATATGGTTTCTTCTCCGGAGCTTCCCCCTGGCTGATCTCATGCTGGATATTTCTGATTCCATGCTCGATCTCTGTCTGAGATGACTTCGGGTTTCTGGAGGGCTGATGGGATGCCTTCTGTTCAGCTTCCGGCTGAGGATCCTCCTTTATCTCAGCGGGAACGGCTACATTTCCTGTTTCCCGGGAAGCTTTTGCTGCTGCAGCTGTCTTTGCCGGCAGGATCTGCTGCATCTCGGGAATATCTACATCCTCGTAGCCGGCATAAGCATCCTCCTCTTCGGCTTCCTGCATTTCTCTTTCGAAATCCGGCTCCTCCGACTCTTCCCGGGCCGGCTGCGGCTGTGAACGATGGATCTGGAATTCCAGCGGCTGAGCATGCTCCTCCGGCTTCTCATCAGGCCCTGGATCCTCTTCTGTCAGATCTGTATCTGCCGGAAGTACAGCCTTTTGTTCATCGAGGAAAGAAGGAAGATTAAATTCTCCCTCCCGGTTCGCCTTCACCGCAGCCTGTCTTTCTTTCTGCGATCTTCTTGTTTTTTTCTTTTGTTTTTTTGAGATATTTTCCGGATCTTTCTCTGTAAGGGCAAGTTCTTCTTCCTCCAGCTCTTCTTCCAGCCGGCGGATCTTCTCCGCTCTTTTTTCCGCACGGATCTTTCTGCGAAGCTCCTTCTGCTTTTCTCTGTCCGGCTGTCCCTCAAGATAAGCTTCTCTGCCCTCTCTTGCTGCATCTGTAAAAAAGTCCAGGATCTTATTCATAAATCCGAAGAAGGATCTCTGTGTTATGATGATGAGAGACACAAGAAGCACCAGAACGATGATCACAGTTCCGCCCACAACGCCAAAAGCGGATGCTGTGGAAATACATACTGCACCACCGAATACTCCACCGCCGGTACGGTATTCCGAACTCAGTGAATAATAATCCGAAAACGTGGTACTTGGCGTATAGCCCTCTGTGATCAGCTGAAGAAAGCCGCAGAGGAACACAAAAAATACCACGCCCGCCAGTACCTTTTTGTAGGCAAGGCGGTTGGTATTGTTCACGATCAGGAACGTAACTCCGGCAAAAAGCAGGATCGGGAAAATATATGCACAAAGTCCCATGATGCCAAAGCATACGGCACTGATGGCATTTCCTACGATCCCTCCCATACCAAATGCACTGATCATCAAGATCAGGCAGGCCGCAAACATCACAAGGATCAGGATCTCTGTCTGAAAGCGGTTACCGACAGGCTGCTGCTTCGCCGCAGGTTTTCTTTTTCTTTTTTTTGTCGTTTTTGAAGCTGCCATTGTCAGACTCCTCCCAGTTGATATCAAATATAATTCGCTGCCAGAATAAGGATTCCGGCTGCAAAAGAATAAAATGCAAAATAACGCAGTCTGACCTGATTCGAAAGCTTAAGCATAAAACGGATCACCAGATAGCCTGTGATCCCGGCCACGATCATTCCAAGAACATAAGTAAATCCCTGGCCAACAGTCATATGAACAGAAGTGAACTCTCCCATCTCCACAAAAAAAGCTCCCACCACGGCCGGAATGCTCATCAGCAGCGAATATTTCACTGCAAACTTCCGTCCGAGGCCGCAGAAAAGTCCTGCGCTCATGGTAAGTCCAAGCCTGGAAAGTCCCGGAAACACAGAAAGACCCTGGCAGATACCCATCCACATAGCATCTCCGAAGCTGGTTTCTTTTGTTCCCTTGCTGCCATTGACATTACTGTAGTCCACAACAAGGAGGATCACACCTGTAAGAAGGATTCCGATCCCGGAAAACATGTGTGAGGATGCGCTTCGCACAACAAGTCGTTTGCACTGATATCCGATCAGGACTGTAGGAATGGTGGATACCATGATCAGGGCAGTAAGCTTCCGGTAAGTTCCGCTTATGATCTTTGCGTAGGTAAGCTCTTTCCCAGTCCTACGGTTATAGAGAAAAATATTGGCATTTCCGATCAGATCCAGTATCATTCCGATCAGCTCGATCCCGATCTTCTTGATGTCCTTCAGAAAAACAAGGATCAGAGCTATCATAGTTCCCAGATGGAGCATCACTTCAAAAAGCACACCGGAGCCTCTGGTACCGCCCAAAAGATCCTGCACTCCACAGAGATGTCCGAAGCTGCTCACCGGCAGAAATTCGGTGATTCCCTGAATGATTCCCCATATAATCGCATGTATCACTGACATAATGATATTTCCTTTTCTTAAATTTTTTCCAACACATTATAGCATAACTGAGTAAAACTTACAATCTTCACTTGGCGAAAGTTTCAAACAAATGTTCTTTTTTGATCTGCAAGAAAAAAAATCCTCCGGCTGCATCAGAAAACACAGTCGGAGGATCTGTTTATAAACAGACTTTCTGCTTATTTATTTTTCAGATATTCGTCGATACCTTTTGCACCAGCTTTACCTGCACCCATGGCAAGGATTACGGTAGCTGCACCTGTAACGGCATCACCACCGGCATATACGCCGTCCTTGGATGTCTTACCGGTTTCTTCCTCGGCAACGATACATCTTCTCTTGTTGATGTCAAGGCCCTTAGTTGTGGAAGAGATCAGCGGGTTCGGTGAAGTACCAAGAGACATGATGACAGTATCTACATCCATATCATACTCGGAACCAGGAATCTCTACCGGACGTCTTCTTCCGGATGCATCCGGCTCACCAAGCTCCATCTTGACAACCTTCATACCGTTTACGTGGCCGTTCTCATCAACGAGGATCTCCTTCGGATTTGTAAGAAGATCAAAGATGATGCCCTCTTCCTTAGCGTGATGAACTTCCTCTGCTCGTGCAGGAAGCTCTGCCTCACTTCTTCTGTATACGATATGTACCTCAGCACCAAGTCTCAGCGCTGTTCTTGCAGCATCCATGGCAACGTTACCACCGCCGACAACTGCAACCTTTTTGCCTGCTGCGATCGGTGTATCATAGGAATCATCGAATGCTTTCATGAGGTTGCTTCTTGTCAGGTACTCGTTTGCAGAGAATACACCGCTTGCATTCTCACCCGGGATACCCATGAACATCGGAAGTCCTGCACCGGAACCGATGAATACAGCCTCAAATCCCTCATCCTCGATCAGCTGATCGATGGTAGTGGATTTACCGATGACAACGTTTGTCTCGAATTTAACGCCAAGCTCTTTGACCTTCTCAATCTCTTTCTTAACAACCTTCTGCTTCGGAAGACGGAACTCCGGAATACCGTAAACAAGAACACCGCCAAGCTCATGAAGAGCCTCGAATACAGTTACATCGTATCCTGCCTTTGCAAGGTCACCTGCACAGGTAAGTCCGGATGGACCGGAACCGATCACTGCAACCTTATGTCCGTTCTTAACCTCTGCTCCTGCAGGTTTGATATCATGCTCCAGAGCATAGTCTGCAACGAATCTCTCCAGCTTACCGATAGAAACAGCCTCGCCCTTCTTACCGCGGATACACTGTCCCTCACACTGGGATTCCTGCGGACATACACGACCACAGATAGCCGGAAGTGCGGAAGATAAACCGATCACCTTGTAAGCCTCTTCCATGTTGCCTTCTTTGATGTGCTCGATAAATCCCGGAATATTGATGGATACCGGACATCCCTCTACACATTTCGGTTTTTTACAGCCAAGGCATCTCTGTGCCTCTTCCATTGCTTCTTCCTGATTATATCCAAGACATACTTCCTCGAAGTTTGTCGCACGTACCTTCGGATCCTGCTCTCTTACAGGAACTTTTTTTAACATTTTTGCATCTGCCATTAGTTGTCACCTCCGCAATGTCCGCATCCACCGTGGTGGGTATCGCCTTCCTGAAGCTTCAGTAATGCACGGCCCTCCTGGGTCTTATACATCTGGCTTCTCTTCATAGCCTGATCGAAATCAACGAGATGTCCGTCGAACTCCGGTCCGTCTACGCAGGCAAATTTGATCTCATCACCGACCTGGAGACGACAAGCGCCGCACATACCGGTTCCGTCAACCATG
Organism: Blautia sp. MCC270; assembly: GCF_018785605.1. Classification (NCBI taxonomy): domain Bacteria; kingdom Bacillati; phylum Bacillota; class Clostridia; order Lachnospirales; family Lachnospiraceae; genus Blautia; species Blautia sp. MCC270. Next base: position 24,885 of record NZ_WQQD01000038.1, on the reverse strand, counting down.
ATCGGGTTCATGCTGACAATTGTGTGGATACCAAGCTTCTTGGTAAGAAGACAGACAAATTTCATCATGATCATCGGTCCGATCGCTACACAGACGTCATAATGCTTGCCCTCGTTTGTTACAAGATCCTCAAGAGTCTTTGTTACCATACCGGAACGGCCATAGGAACCGTCATCTGTTGTAACATAAAGATTGGAAACAGCGCCAAGCTCTTTCTCAAGGATAACCATATCCTTAGTCTTGGAACCAAGGATAACATCCGCTGTGATGCCGTGCTCATGGAGCCATTTAACCTGCGGATAAACAGGTGCGGTACCGACACCACCGGCTACGAATACCATTTTTTTCTTCTTAAGTTCTTCGATATCCTCATGGACGAACTCAGACGGACATCCCAGAGGTCCTACGAAATCACGGAATGAATCTCCCGCCTTCAGTGCGGACATCTTAATGGTAGATGCTCCGATCTCCTGGAATACGATGGTAACTGTACCGGCCTCGCGATCGTAATCGCAGATGGTAAGCGGGATCCTCTCTCCCTTTTCGTCAAGTTTCACAATGATAAATTGTCCTGGCAGACAGTGGCTTGCCACACGTGGTGCATGCACAACCATAAGATGGATCTTAGCTGCCAGCGTTTCAGCTTTTAAAACCTTATACATGGTCTTCCTCCTCGCGCAAATTATAAACCTTTATTAATAATACGCTAAAAATCAGCATATGACAAGAGTAGATTTACAATTTCTGTCAAAATTCTTTACCACAGCACAGCGCAACCATGTTAGTCTTATACAACTAACATCATCAAAAGCCACATACAAAACTGGTTATTTCTGTGTTTTTTTCCTTTCGATAAGGGTATACAATCGGTCCAGTGCCTCCCGGATCCCTCCTACTTCATCGATGAGTCCTTCCTTTACCGCTTCCTCACCCTCCAGCATAGTCCCCACATCTTTTACAAGCTGGGAGGTATCCAGCATCAGCTCCTCCATCCGTTCTGCCGTGATATGTGAATGTCCGGATACAAAGGCAATGATCCGGTCCTGGATCTTTTCCATATTGCGGTAGGACTGCGCCACGCCGATGAACATTCCGTTCTGGCGTACCGGATGGACCACCATGGTAGCACTTGGCACGATAAAGGAATAATCTGCTGATACCGCCATGGGTACACCTATGGAATGTCCCCCGCCCAGCACCAGGGAAACCGTAGGGATACTCAGAGACGCGATCATCTCCGCAATAGCAAGCCCTGCCTCCACATCTCCTCCTACCGTATTTAAAAGGATCAGAAGTCCCTTGATCTCCTCATCGTCCTCAATGAGAGCCAGCTTTGGCAGTACATGCTCATACTTGGTTGTTTTGCTGTGAGACGGCGCGGATTCATGACCTTCGATTTCCCCGATCACCGTCAGAAGCTCCACTTTATGCTTCCGGGAATTTCCATCGAGCACTGCCTGCCCGGTTTCCCGGATCTGTTCGTTCTGGCTCGCTTCCCGGTCCAGTTCCTTCTGTTTTCCCTCTTCGCTCTGTTTTTCCATAAAAAAATACCTCCGGAATCTGAAATTCTGGAGGTATTATATGCAAAATATTACTTTCTATTCAGAGATCATTCATCCCAGTTTGTCCATACGTCAGTAACGTCGTCGTCATCATCAAGAAGATCCAGTGTTCTGTGAAGATCTTTGATAGCCTGATCATCCGTCAGCTCCACATAGGTCTGCGGGATCATGGCGATCTGTGCTTCTACAAGCGGGATTCCGGCTTTCTCAAGAGCCTCACGTACAGCACTGAAATCGTCCGGTGCTGTGATGATCTCAAAGCTGTCCTCTTCCTCGTTGAAGTCCTCAGCACCTGCATCCAGAGCTGTCATCATCAGCTCGTCCGCATCCATCTCGCCGCACTCATCCTCAAGCTCTTCCTTGTCGATGATGATCTGGCCCTTCTGGTCGAACATAAAGGATACGCATCCCTGTGTTCCGATGCTTCCGTTACCCTTGGTAAACGCGTTACGTACATTACCTGCAGTACGGTTCTTGTTATCTGTAAGAGTCTCTACGATAATAGCAACACCGTTCGGACCATATCCCTCATATACAGCCTTCTCGTAGCTGTCTGCAGAATCCGCACCTGCTGCCTTCTTGATTCCACGATCGATCGTATCGTTCGGCATGTTATTCGCTTTTGCTTTTGCGATGACATCACGAAGCTTGCTGTTGTTTGCAGGATCCGGGCCGCCGGCCTTTACTGCCATAACGATCTCACGGCCGATGACTGTGAAGATCTTACCCTTCTTGGCATCATTTTTCTCTTTCTTATGTTTGATGTTGGCAAATTTTGAATGTCCTGACATGGTATCTTCCTCTCCTTGTTACCGTATATTTTCTTTCGTGCCCTGCTCATTTTGGGTACCGTTTTACATAATTGCAACTCGGTTTAATATAGCACTTATGAAAGATTTCGTCAAGAATCAGAAAACAAACCGGTCAAAATTCCTCATGTTTCCCTAAAAAGTCAATTCCAGACTGATCTCAAGCGCATGATTCACCTTATCAAGCATAGCACTGTCCAGATGACACACCTTATCCTTCAGACGCCGCTTGTCGATGGTGCGGAGCTGTTCCAGAAGAATCACGGAATCCTTTTCAATTCCGTAGGCGGATGCATCGATCTCAATATGTGTCGGCAGCTTTGCCTTATTCATTTTTGATGTAATTGCCGCACAGATCACTGTGGGACTGTGACGGTTACCCACATCGTTCTGAATGATCAGCACCGGACGGATGCCGCCCTGTTCACTGCCCACTACAGGTCTTAAGTCCGCGTAAAAAATATCCCCTCTTTTTATAACCACACAATTCACACTCCGATTCTGGTCCGGCTTATTTGCAAGCCGTATTCCTTTTTACAGATAAGTATTTCCACAATTTCTTTGTGTATACCATGCGTGGTACTTTTTTACCGGCCTTATGTCTGACCCGTCGTTTTCCGGATCCGGGTATTTACGGATCTACTGGAAAAAGCTCTCCTCTTCTCCGCATTCCTTACCGTCTTTGATATAAACCCGCGGAACACGTTTACTGATCCCGCAGACAAATTCATAGGAAAATCTTCCGGAAAGATCTCCCAGTGTCTCCACACTGATAAATTCCTCTCCATCTCTTCCCATCAGGGTGACCTCGTCCCCGGCCTTCACCTCCGGGATATCTGTGACATCAACCATAAACTGATCCATGCAGACACGTCCGAGGATCGGAGCTTTTTTGCCCCGGATCAGGACCCAGCCCTTATTGGAAAGCTGTCTCGGATAGCCATCTGCATAACCTACGGGGATCGTTGCCATTCTGGTAAAGCGTTCTGTAACAAACGTTCCTCCATAGCTTACCGCTGTTCCACGTTCCACATTTTTCACATAGGATACATGACTTTTCAGCTCCATTGCAGGTGTCAGCTTCACAATATCACGTTCTACCTCCTCTGACGGATAAATACCGTAAATGGTGATGCCGGCACGAACGACATTGAGATTTGCTTCCGGAACACGGATGATACCTGCACTGTTGGAGCAGTGACGTACCGGAATATGAACGCCTCTTTTTTCCAGAAGCTCTGCAAAACGGAGATAACGGTCCAGCTGCACCAGTGCAGGAGAACGGTCGGTCTCATCCGCCCTGGCAAAATGGGTAAACATTCCCTCGATCACCAGATTCGGGATTTTTGAGATTTTTTCGATCTTTACTGCATTTTCCGGAATATCCGCATATCCGATCCTTGTCATTCCCGTATCCAGAGCCAGATGAATATGTACATTTTTTCCAATGCGTGCACCTGCTTTTGCATATTCTGCCGCTGTATTAAGATCCGATATGGTGATCCGAATATCATTGGCTGCAAGCTCCTCATAATATTCCTCAAATACAAGGCCAAGGATCAGGACAGGCTTGGTGATCCCTGCATGCCGAAGCTCCAGTGCCTCCTCTGCAGTAGCTGTTGCAAATCCCCAGATATAGTCATAGTCCTGGATCAGACGGGCAATAGCTCTGGCACCATGGCCATAACCGTCTGCCTTGATCACAGCGATGATCTTTGTCCCTTCTTTGACATTTTTATGCATTTCCTCAAAATTGTGGGCAATGGCATCCAGTGATACCAGTGCTTTTACTCTCTCGTATTTTTTCATAATCCCGACTCCTCTTCACCTATAGCTAATGCCTTGGGCAGATATTCTATGATATCTCCTGCCAGCATACTGCGCTTTCCTTTTTCAGCGGCTGCAAGATCACCGCAAAGTCCGTGAAGATAAACACCTAACGCGGCCTTTAAAACCATGGGAGGCTGTTCCTCCGTTTTCAGATACATACATAACACTGCTGCCAGGATCCCGGAAAGCACATCTCCGCTTCCTGCAGTTGCCATTCCGGAATTACCGGAAAGATTCAGATACATCTGGCCTTTTTCATCTGCGATCACCGTACATGCATCCTTCAATACGCACACAGAGCCTGTTTCCGCAGCACATTTCAGTGCAGTATCTGCGATCTCATGCTGGATCTCCTGGATCGTTCTGCCACTGAGCCGGCTCATTTCTCCGATATGCGGTGTCAGGACTACATGCTCTCCCAGATACTGATACCACTGTGGATGTGCAGCCAGAAGGTTCAGGCCGTCCGCATCCAGGATCAGCGGCTTTTTCTCCCGGGCAGCCGCCGTGAGAAACCACTGTTCTCTCTCACGGCTGGCCACTGATGTTCCAAGTCCCGGTCCGATCACGATCACATCACACCAGGATAGAAGCTGTTCATTGGATTCCTGATCAAAGCGGCTGCAGACCATAGCCTCCGGAAGGAGTATCTGCAGTGGGATCCTGTTGGCTTCCACAGTCTGGATCTTTACCATTCCCGCACCGGCACGAAGTGCTGCACAGGCGCTTAAATAAGCGGCTCCGCACATTCCCTCACTTCCGGTCACAAAGAGCACTTTTCCGAAGGTACCCTTGTTTCCGCCGGGATCACGTTCCGGAAACAGCTTCAGATCTTTATTTTCCAGACAGGCGGCAGATGCAGTCACAGCTTCCTGCTCATAGATCCCGATATCGGCGGTAACGATCCTTCCTGCATACAGTCTTCCCGGATAAAAGCAAAGACCTCTTTTCCGGTAGGCAAATGTGACAGTCAGATCGGCGCTGAAGGCAATTCCCATTTCCAGGCCAGTATCTCCGTTCACTCCTGACGGGATGTCAACTGCGATCTTTTTGGCCCTCGCACTGTTCATCTCATGGATGATATCAGCATAATGCCCCTCGATCGGACGCGTCAGGCCTACCCCAAACACGGCATCTACTATAGTAGTATATTCACTCCACTGCGGGTTATTCACCTCCGGGACACGATAACCGGAAGCGATCTTATACTGAAGAGCGGTCTCTCTGGTCATTTTATCTTTGTTTCCGACCATATAAAACTCTACCCGGATCCCCTTCAGATGGAACAATCTGGCAACAGCGATACCGTCACCGCCATTATTTCCGCTTCCGCAGACTACCAGGATCCTTTCGTCCTTCTGGAGATACTTTTCTGTTTCCTCTACCACCTTCAGTGCCGCCCGCTCCATCAGAACCTCGGAGAGAACTCCGATCTCACGGATCGTTGTGGAGTCCAGATCCTTCATTTCTTTGCAGGTAACAAGCTTCTTCATTCTGTCTTCTGCCTCCCCTCTGTCATAGAGAAAGCTGCCGTTTCCGGCAGCTTAACAATTCTTACTTATCCACATGTTCCTGCCTGTATTTACTGAGATTATAAGACAGTGTCATCAGACTCTCGGAAAGATGAACGTTCTCTACGATCACATCATCCGGTGTCTCAAGATCGAGATGTGCAAAATTCCAGATTGCCTTGATCCCGTTCTCCACCAGAATATCCGCCATTTCCTTGGCTTTATTCTTGGGAAGTGTCAGAATCGCGATCTCCACGTTATTCTCTCTCAGGAAAAACGGAAGCTCACTGAGCATTTGGATCTCAAGTCCACGGACTGCGATGCCCTCAAGCACAGGATTTACGTCAAAGATACCAACCAGCCTGAACCCGCGCTTCTCAAAATCCACATAATTGGCAAGTGCCTGTCCCAGATTACCGGCACCCAGGATGATCATCGGATGAACGGTATCCAGTCCCAGGATCTTACCGATCTCTGTATAAAGATAGTGTACATTATAGCCATACCCCTGCTGCCCAAAACCGCCAAAATTATTAAGATCCTGACGGATCTGAGAAGCTGTGGTATGCATCTTTTTACTTAATTCATTGGAAGAAATACGTTCTACATTATCTTCCATCAGCTCTCCTAAGTAGCGGTAATAGCGTGGCAGACGCTTAATCACCGCTTTCGAGATTTGTTTTGTCTCCACGATAGTTTTCCTCCTTACCTTACACTAGGTTAATTATAACGAATTGACATTTTCCTGTCAATTAAAGTTGTCTATTCTGTACAAATTTCTTTATATTTTTTCTAATAATTGATTTTTTCTTTGAAATCCCGGCAGTTTCCGTTATAATAGGTGGAGGATTTTTCCCTGTTCAGACATAAACAGGGGTGATTCTTTATACAGGAGGACAGTTTTTATGATTTTATCATGTCAGAATATATGCAAGGCCTTTGGCGAAAAAGTAATTTTAAATGATGCATCCTTTCACATTGAAGACCGTGAAAAGGCTGCTCTGATCGGCTGCAACGGTGCAGGAAAGACCACACTGCTGCGGATCATCATGCAGGAGCTTTCTGCTGATTCCGGTACCGTGGTGCTTGCCCGGGATAAAAATATCGGCTATCTTGCCCAGTACCAGGATATCCACGGACATCATACCATCTACGAGGAGCTTCTTACCACCAAGCAGCACATCATCGATATGGAACGCCGTATCCGCAATATGGAACAGGAAATGAACACCGTGACCGGTGATGAGCTGAACCGTCTGATGGAAACCTATACCCGCCTGACCCATCAGTTTGAGCTGGAGAACGGATACGCTTACAAAAGTGAGCTGACCGGTGTCTTAAAGGGTCTCGGCTTCACGGAGGAAGATTATGACAAGCAGATCGAAACTCTTTCCGGCGGTCAGAAAACCCGTGTGGCGCTGGGCAAGATGCTTCTTTCCAAGCCGGATATCCTGCTTCTGGATGAGCCAACCAATCACCTGGATATGGAAAGCATCTCCTGGCTGGAAACTTATCTTCTGAATTATCCGGGAGCTGTTTTTATCGTCTCCCATGACCGTTATTTTCTGGATAAGGTGGTCACCAAGGTCATTGAGATTGAAGCCGGACAGACCCGCGTATACAGCGGCAACTATTCTGCCTATGCTCTCAAGAAGGCTCAGCTTCGTGACGCACAGTACAAGGCATACTTAAATCAGCAGCGGGATATCAAGCATCAGGAAGCCGTTATCGCCAAGCTGAAATCCTTTAACCGTGAAAAATCCATCAAGCGTGCGGAAAGCCGTGAAAAAATGCTGGACCGTGTACAGAGAATCGAAAAGCCTCTTGAGCTCCAGGACCGGATGCGTATCTCGCTGGAACCACGGGTGTTAAGCGGAAACGATGTGCTCCACGTGGAAGCGCTTTCCAAGGCCTTTCCGGGACAGACCCTGTTCTCCGATATCTCCTTTGATATCAAACGCGGCGAGCGTGTGGCACTGATCGGAAACAACGGAACCGGAAAGACCACCATGCTGAAGATCATCAACGGTCTTATTGAGGCAGATGCCGGCAAGTTTTCCCTTGGTTCCAAGGTGCAGATCGGTTATTACGATCAGGAACATCATGTTCTGCATATGGACAAAACGATTTTCCAGGAAATCTCCGATACTTATCCGACTCTCACAGAGACTGAGATCCGAAATATGCTTGCCGCATTTCTCTTTACCGGAGATGATGTTTTCAAGGAGATCTCCGCACTTTCCGGTGGAGAAAGAGGCCGTGTTTCCCTTGCAAAGCTGATGCTTTCCGAAGCCAACTTCCTGATCCTTGACGAGCCTACCAACCATCTGGATATTGCCTCCAAGGAGATCCTGGAGGAAGCACTGGTCAGCTACACCGGTACAGTCCTTTATGTATCCCATGACCGTTACTTTATCAATCAGACTGCGACCAGGATCATGGAGCTGACAAACCAGGCAGTGGTAAATTACATCGGTGATTATGATTACTATCTGGAAAAGAAGGAGGAGCTGACCAGTACTTATGCACCGGGAAGCACTTCTCCGGAGGCACCTGCCGAAGAAAAATCGGTTTCCGAGAACAAGCTTTCCTGGCAGCAGATGAAGGAAGAACAGGCAAAGAAACGAAAACGGGAAGCCGAGCTGAAAAAAGTCGAAGCCCGTATCGAAGAGCTGGAAACAAGAGACAGCGAGATCGACGAAACCATGGTCCTTCCGGATGTCTGCACCAATGTAGCGGAATGTACAAAGCTGAGCCGCGAAAAAGCAGCCATCGCTGAAGAACTGGAAGAGCTTTATGAAAAATGGGAAGAGCTGGCCTGACGGTCAGCTCTTTTTTATCCCCTTATGTTTTTACGGAAGCAGCATGCCGAGATGCTGTTCAAAGCATACACCATCGTTACGGTCTGTTCCTTCCTCCACCGCATCCCGGATCGATGCCGAGATAAAATCCACGGCCAGCTCTGCACAGGTTTTCATGGAATATCTTTTTACCAGCCCTGCACTGAGCACGGATGCAAAAAGATCTCCTGTCCCGGAATAGCTTCCGCCGGATTTCTCTGCAAATACCCAGGAGCTGTTTCCGTTTTCCAGGACAAGATTCCCCATTTTCAGAGGCTGCCCCTCCTCCCTGTGATCCACTCCGGTGATCACAACGGCAGGAAGGGAAAATTTCCGGGCAAGTCCGCACCCGATCTCCCGGATCTCTTCCATCCGCCGGGCCTCTGATGCCTTTTGCAGTTTATTCCAGATCTCCTCCATTTTTTCTTTTCCGTAGAGAAGAAGGAGGGCTTCCGTAAGGTTCGGTGTAATCACATAGGAACGACGTGTCAGTTCGCAGAACCGGCTGCGGAGCTCTTCTGTATAGATCGGATAAACCACGCCGTCATCCCCCATCACCGGATCTGTAAGGATCAGAGTATCCTTCCCTGCAAACGCATCCATAAATTTCAGGATCCTGTCTGCCTGCTTATCGTCAGAAAGAAATCCTGTATAGATCCCATCCGGGAAAAACCCTCTTTTTTTCCACTGCTCCATATATGGTTCCATATGCTCTGTGAAATCCTCACAGAAATAACTTTCATAACCGGTCTGGTTGCTTAAAACAGCGGTAGGAAGTGGACACGCCTGGACTCCCATCACCGAGATCACCGGGATCGCTGCTGTCAGTGAACATTTCCCCAGCCCGGAAAGATCATTGATCACTGCTATTTTTTTCATGGTAATTCTCCAGTCTTGAGTTTTTTTCTGTAATATTATAGAATGAACTGTCAGGTTTACGCAATCATTTTTGGAAGGAAATCATCATACTTATGTTAAATATATCCGCTGAACACAAAAAAGAACACCTTTATCTGGAGGTTTATCACTATTACCGGAAGCTGATCCTGGAAGGCCGTCTCCTTCCCGGAAGCAAAATGCCCTCCCTCCGCAAATGCGCCCAGGAGCTGAAGCTGAGCCGTACCACCATCGAAAATGCCTATCTTCTGCTTGCAGCAGACGGCTACATCATCGCCAGGGCACAGAGCGGCTATTATGTCACCGGCATTGCTTCCAAGCAGCATCTGCTTACCCCCGAAAAACAGGATAAGGATATCACGCCCTGCCTTTATGATTTTGCCTCTTCCGGTGTTGACCGGGAAAGCTTCCGTTTTGATCTGTGGCAGCGTTACATCAAAAGCGCCCTCCGCCAGGGCGACCGTATGCTTTCTTATGGCGAACCACAGGGCGAAAGCGATTTCCGGGAGGTTCTCGCAGACTATATCCGGGAACGCAGAAATGTGATCTGCTCCCCGGATGACATTGTAGTAGGGGCCGGTCTCCAGCCCCTTCTCCAGATCCTCTGTCCTCTGATCCATGAACGGAAAACCGTTTCGTTCCCCACACCGTCCTTCACCACATGCAGCACCATCTTTCAGGATTACGGCTTTGATGTCCATTACCGGGACAAAAGCTGCGATGTGATCTATGTTTCTCCTGCTCACATGACGAAATGGGGCGAGATCATGCCGGTAAAACGACGCCTGGAGCTGATCCGTCATGCGGAGATCAATGACCATCTGATCATTGAGGATGATTTCGAAAACGAATTTGTTTATTTCCAGAAGCCGACGCCTTCACTTTTCGGTCTTGCAGGTGGTGAAAACGTTGTCTATATCGGTTCCTTTTCCAGGCTGCTGCTGCCCTCCATCCGTGTCAGCTTCATGGTACTGCCACGCTCTCTCCGGGAAAAATATACAAAAAAAGCAGCCTTTTATAATCAGACTGCTTCCAAGGCAGAACAGATCGCGCTCTGCCAGTTTATCCGCGACGGGCATCTGGCTTCTCAGACTAGAAAGCTCCGCCGCCTTTATTCCCAGAAGCTGAAGGCTCTTTCCCAGGCTGTCCGGGAAACCTTCGGCCAGGACTGCCAGATCCAAACAGGAGCCGCAGGAACCAGCCTTGCCCTTACTCTTCCCTGTTCTCTCACAGGCAGTGAACTGACAGACAGAGCCCGGAACCGTGGTCTGGGACTGGAGGTTCTCAGAGAAAACGGAGCCGAGGTCACCCTGGTCCTCTCCTGCTCCTCCATTCCATCCAAGGATTTTCTGCCTGCCTGTCAGCTTCTGAAGGAGGTTACCGGCTCCTAATCTCTCCGGTTATCGATCATGTAGAGCAGGGCATTTACAATGCACGCAGCAATGTTACTTCCACCCTTGCGTCCTTTTGCCACAATATAAGGCACATCTGCGTGCATGATCAGCTCCTTGGACTGCACAACATTCACAAAGCCTACCGGCACACCGATGATCAGCTCAGGAGAAAGCTTTCCGTTCTCAATAAGCTCATAAAGACGTACCAGTGCGGTAGGTGCGTTTCCAATGGCAAAGATCAGCTTTTTATCCATCTCTGCTGCCTTGTCCATGCTGGCTGTGGCTCTGGTAGTCCCGTTCTTTTTTGCAAGGGCAGCCACATCCTCATCGGACATGAAGCAGTAAGCCTCACCGCCGTAGCGGGCAAGTGCACGCTTGTTGATCCCGGCCTTTGCCATTTGAGTATCTGTGACGATACAGGCACCGTTGCGGATGGCGTCCATGGCCATCTCCACTGCCCCCTCCGAGAAGCAGAGATTTTTTGCATAATCAAAATCTGCACTTGTGTGGATGCAGCGTTTTACGATCAGCTCTGTTCCCGGGATCAGGGGAGTATCCCCCAGCTCTTCTGTGATGATCTCAAAGCTTCTTTTTTCGATCTCCATGGGTTTTACATTTTCAAGCTCAACTTTCATTTCTATTCTTCCTCCGTAATCCCGTTTTCCAGTATCTCATAGATTTTTTTCATATCCAGATGCTTCCGCAGCTCTGCAGCCAGGATATCATACTGCTGTTCCTTAAATGCTGCAAAATCCACGCCTGTCATATTTTCCACATCAATACCTTTTTTCTCGCCGATCACGCGGATGATCGCCTCTGCAGATGCTTCCTTATCGAAAACGCCGTGGATATAGGTTCCGCACACATTTCCCGCAAAAGCACCCTCTTCTTTTTTCTTACCGCTGACGCTGTCTGTGATCTTCGTGGCTGTTCCTGCATTGTCCTTCAGGATGCTTTCGCCCATATGGATCTCATAGCCCTCGATCTCCGCACCGGAAAGAGGAGCAAACACACCGGACAGCTGACCGAAATGCCCCTGCACCCTGGTCCTGGTTTTCTTTTCGGCAAATACCGTTTCCATGGGAAGAAGTCCCATTCCTTTCATGGAACCGCCATTTTCAACGCCATGAGGATCGCTTAAGGTTTCACCCAGCATCTGATAGCCGCCGCAGACACCAAAGAGCAGCTTGCCTCTGGAGGCTTCCTTAAGAACTGCTGCCTCCATTCCGCTTTCCCGCATCCAGATCAGATCACCCATAGTGTTCTTGGTTCCAGGAAGGATGATCATGTCCGGAGAGTGAAGATCTCTCGGGTGTTTTACATAGCGGAGAGAAACTCCGGGAATGCTCTCAAAAGGATTAAAATCCGTAAAGTTGGAGATCCTTGGTGTACGGACCACTGCGATATCAATGACACCGGCTTCCTGCTTCCGGTCAAAACGCTCCGTCAGGCTGTCCTCATCCTCCACCTGGATATCCAGATAAGGCGCCACACCCACCACCGGGATCCCGCTTCTTTCCTCAAGCATGACAACACCAGGGTCCAAAATAGTCTTATCTCCGCGGAATTTGTTGATGATCAGCCCCTTTACCATAGCCTTCTCATCGTCCTCCAGAAGCTCTACCGTACCGATCAGCTGGGCAAAAACACCTCCACGGTCAATATCTCCCACAAGAAGGACCGGTGCCTTGGCCATCTTTGCCATACCCATATTTACAATATCCTCATCCTTGAGATTGATCTCGGCAGGACTTCCCGCACCTTCGATGACAATGATATCGTTTTCCGCTGCAAGAGCGTTGTACGCCTTCATCACATCCGGAACCAGGGTCTTCTTATATTTGAAATAATCCCTGGCACTCATGGTTCCAAGAACCTCTCCGTTTACGATCACCTGGGAGCCTACATCATTGGTAGGCTTCAGAAGGATGGGATTCATCAGGACAGACGGCCGGATCCCGGCTGCCTCTGCCTGCATGACCTGGGCCCGTCCCATCTCAAGACCATCCTCTGTGATAAAGGAATTCAGTGCCATATTTTGTGATTTAAAAGGAGCCACACGATATCCATCCTGCTTAAAGATTCTGCAAAGTCCCGCAGCCAGCAGGCTTTTTCCGGCATTGGACATGGTTCCCTGTACCATTATTGCTTTTGCCATAATATACCTCCCTCAAGTACTTCGATCAGTTTTACATTTTCTTCATGGCGCTTTACCGCGATCCGGTAATACCCCTTTGTAAGACCCGGATAATTGCTGCAGTCACGGATCAGGATCCGCTTGCGCAGACAGAAGTCAAAGAGCTCCTCCGGTCCTTTAAAGAAAATATAATTTGCTTCCGACGGAAATACTTTATACCCAATGCGGGCCAGCTCATCCTTCAGCCACTGTGCCTCCCGAAAAACAAGCTGTCTTCCCTCCTCTACATATTCCGTCTCTGTAAGTGCCTGGAGCCCGGCTGCCTGGGCCATGGTGGAAACATTCCATGGCTGAACGCAGAGCTCCATCCTTTCCAGCAGCTTTCTGTCAGAACAGAGGCCATAGCCCAGCCGCACACCGGCCATGGCATATCTTTTTGTAAATGCCTTCAGGATAAAAAGATTATTGAACCCGGAAAGAGAACGCTTCAGAGAATACTCTTCCGGTTCCTTTACAAAATCAAGGAAACACTCATCTACCACCAGCAGGATATCCAGCTTTCTGCATTTTTCCAGGATCCTTTTCAGAAGCCTGTGGGGAATCAGCATGCCGGTAGGATTGTTGGGGTTACATAAGAAAGCCATATCCAGTCCCTTATGGAGGATATCCAGATATGCTTCACTGAGCACAAAACCGTCATTTTCCGTCAGCATGTAATATTCCAGCTCACAGCCAGTGCTGGCCAGAGCCTGTCCGTATTCCGCAAAAGTAGGCGCCGGGATCAGAGCCCGCTTTGGCTTTACTGCATGACAGAGCGTAAAGATCACTTCTGCTGCTCCGTTACCACATATTACCTCTTCCGCTTTTACCCCTTCCGATTCTGCGATCCTTTCCCTGAGAACGCCGCATCCCACCTGGGGATACTGTGCAATATGATCCAGACTGTGGATAATGGCCTGCTTCACACTTTCCGGTGTTCCCAAAGGATTCAGATTTGCCGAAAAATCCAGGCAGTCTTTATGTTTATATACGTCTCCTCCATGTATGTGTTTTGTCATTGGTCATTCTCCTGTCTGTATTTATTGTTACCTTAATAACCCGAACCGGATCCCCGCACTGAGCAGTCCAAATACAACCACTCCCAGTATGGATGCCGCATACATCAGCCGGTTAGCTCTTTTGATATCCTCCGGCTCCACCGGGCGGATCGGATCCCCAATCGTGGGTTTTTCATATAATTTCCCGAAATAATATGCATTTCCCGCAAGCTGTACATCCAGCGCTCCGGCCATGGCAGCCTCTGTCTGAGCAGAGTTGGGGCTTGCATGATTTCTCCGGTCACGTTTGTAGATCTTTGACGCATTTTTTGTATCCATTCCTGTAAAAACAGTTCCTGCCACCATCAGCCATCCAGAAATCCTGGCAGGGATATAATTGGCCACATCATCCAGCTTTGCCGCAATACGGCCGAAATAAAGATATTTGTCATTTTTATATCCAAGCATGGAATCCATGGTATTGATACCCTTGTACAAAAACATCAGCGGCACCCCGCCGATAGCCATATAAAGCATGGGGGCGATCACGCCGTCGGATGCATTTTCCGCAACGGTTTCCACAGCAGCCTTTGTCACGCCAGTTTCCGTAAGCTCTCTGGTATCACGGCCTACGATCATGGACACCGCATAGCGTGCCTCGTCCAGAGTTCCGTTTTTCAGCCGGTCATAAACCTTCATACTCTCATCCTTCAGGGAACGGGTGGCAAGAAGCTGATAGCACCAGAAAACCTCCAGCACAAATCCGGCCACCGGCAGATACCGGTAAAGATAATAAAGCACCAGAAGCGGCACCCCGCCGCTGAACAGACAGACAAGCACTACGATCAGAAAGCCTCCTGTCAGCTCACCGCCGTGATTTTTCGGAAAAATCTTCCGGATCACCTTTTCCAGCACTGAGATCAGATTGCCGATGACACAGATCGGATGATAAAGCCATCTGGGATCTCCGATCAGAAGATCCAGCACAAATCCTATGACCAGTGCAGGAAGACTATATTTCAGCATCTTTTTTCTGCCTCCGTTCTTTCTTATATTCCAGTGCGTTCTTCAGAAAGCGTGCCGGAACCCTGGGATTTCCGTAATAATAAAGATGCGGAAATCCTGCCATCAGCCTGCCCCGGTCATGGATACAATCCCATCCTCTTTTGGATGCCGGCTTTGCCGCATGAAAATCCTCTCCGCAATCTGTGGAATCAAAATAATGGAATTCATGAGCCGGGATCTCACCAAGTCCGGTATCCTGTTTTTCCGTAAGGGTGATATAGCCGAACCGGTTCAGCTTCGGTGTGCGGTAAGCCCTTCCAGGGATCACCCCGCAGACTCTGCGCTGCTTTCCTTCCATATCCTCCATCTCCTGATGAAGATACATGAATCCGCCACATTCTGCCAGACAGGGCATTCCGTCCAGGATAACTTCCCGGATCCGGGTGCACATTTCCTGATTTTCTTCCAGCGCCTCCCCGTTTAATTCCGGGTAACCGCCGCTTAAAAGAAGCCCGTCCAGATCCTCCGGAAGCTCTCTGTCATGAATGGGTGAAAAACGTACCAGCTCCGCTCCCATCTGCTCCAGAAGATTTAAATTATCCGCATAGAAAAAGCAGAAGGCTTCATCATCCGCCACACCGATCCGCACCTTTTCCTCTGTACGGTATCCGAAGGCAGTATCCTTCTGTATCAGCATTTCCGTCTCCGGTGCCGCAAGCTCCGGTGCTTCCCCTGCAAGCTCCAGGATCCCATCGATATCCAGGGTTTTCTCCAGTACCTCGGAAAGCTTCTGTAGACGGCTTTTCAGCTCCGGGATCTCCTCCGGAAGCACCAGCCCCAGATGACGGCTTTCGATCACACAGTCCTCCACCTTCGGAACATATCCCAGCACCTTTACGGAAAGCTCCTCTTCCAGAAGCTTCTTCATCCTGGGATACAGCATGGGAGACATCTGGTTAAAGATCACGCCGCAGATATGACTGTCCTTTTTGTATTCCAGAAAGCCCTTTACATAGGCAGCCAGGGAAACACTCATGCCACGGCTGTTTACGATCAGGATCGCCGGTGTATCTGTGGTGGAGGCCAGATCATAGGCGCTGGCTCTGGAGGTGATCCCTCCTACACCATCATAATACCCCATGACTCCCTCCATCACTGCGATCTCACAGTCCGATGCGTTCTTTGCCAGAAGATACCGAGTTCTGTCTCCATCTGTAAAAAACGTATCCAGGTTTCGGGATCTTGTACCGATCACACGGCTGTGGAACATAGGATCTATGTAATCCGGGCCGCATTTAAAAGAAGCCACCTTAAGGCCACGGTTCACCAGCGCCTGAAGCAGCCCGCAGGTGATCAGGGTTTTTCCGCTTCCGCTGGCACCTGCCGCAAGAAGTATTCTCGGGATCTTCACCTAAATCTCCTCCCCTCTTCCGCTGCAGGAAATGATATAGATCGGATTCTCACCCATCATCATATGATACCTTCCGATAGATTTGGATCTTGCCGCAGACAGCTGTACGATATCCACATCCGTCAGGCTGAAATCTCGTATGGCATTCATGGCTTCCGTCACAGTCTCCAGGGTGATGCAGTTGATCACGATCCGTACTCCCGGATTTTTGTCCAGAAGAAGCCGGATGATCTCATTCATATTTCCGGAAGACCCGCCGATAAAGGCATGTGTCGGAACAGGCAGTTCCACCATCGCTTCCGGTGCAGTACCCGGCACGATCTCCAGATTGTCTGTGGCAAATTTCCGCCTGTTCTCCTTCAGAAGAGCAAGGGCATCCTCCTTTTTCTCGATGGCATAGACCTGCCCCTTCCAGGCACGAAGCGCCATCTCAACAGAAACCGAGCCTGTGCCCGCTCCCACATCATAGCAGACAGAATCCTCCTGAAGACGAAGCTTGGACAGAGAAACCGTACGCACCTCTTCCTTTGTCATAGGCGCCTTCCCACGAAGAAATTCCTCATCACAGATCCCGTGAACTGCGGGCAAAGGTACTGCCTTTTCATTGCACGCAGTTACCACGCTTAACGCATCTCCCCGGTATTCTGTAAGCTCTGCCGCACTGGCATGAAAGATCTTTTCATTTTCGTAGGAAAGATTTTCACCCACATAAAGGGTCACATCACCCATTCCATACGCAACCAGACGAGAAGCCAGACGAGCTACCCCATCCTCTGTTCCCAGAATGGAAAAAACCTTGGGGTTATGCCGGATCAGGGCAATCAGATTGCAGTCTCTTCCATGAGCGCTGACGATCCTGGCATCATCCCAGGAAAGACCGATCTTCGCCATAAAATAAACAACGGAAGAAATCCCGCAGATCACTTGGACATCGCCATCCAGAAGATCGATCAGCTTCCTTGCGCCGCTGTAGAAGCCCACATCGCCGGAAAGGGCAATGGCAACGGTACGGTACTGTGGATGTGTCTTGATATACTCCACGATCTTATCACTGCGGTACTCATGGAGAACCATCTGCCCCGGCCTCTGCACGGCATCTGTCATACGCTTTGCACCGATCAGAAGCTCCGCCTCATCAAAGGCCTTCTTTCCTTCCAGAGTCAGGGTTTTTTCCGCACCCATGCCGATGCCTACAAGAGAAACCCTCTGTGACAGGGTAAGGCCGAACAGCTTTGCCAGAAATACCCTTGCTTCCGGCAGGGACAGCCCCTCCTCCTGCAATGGTCTTCCGATGATCACAGGTGTGACGCCGCAACGCTGACAGGCCTCCATCTTTTCCGGGAATCCACCTGCCAGACCGGTATCCTTGGTGACCAGATAGCTGCACTGAAACTGTCGAAGCATGGCTTCGTTGATCTCTGTAGAAAATGGCCCCTGCATACCGATGAGATGCTTTCCTTCGATCCCCAGCTCCGCGCAGGAGCTGATCACGGAAGGGATGGACAGCACCCGGGCAAAAAGCCTCTCCTGGTAATCCGGGATCACTGTAAATTTAGACAGCTCCTTGCTTCCTGTGGTAAGAAAAATGTTCCCCTCTGTACCGGAAAGAAGCTCTGCCGCCTTCTCCGTGCTTTCCACATAGATGGCTTCCCTGTTCTTCTCCCCCTCCGGGCGAAGGACACGCTGATAGCGAATGCTTCCGTTCTCACAGGCAGTCCGGATATTTTTTGTCACCTCTGCTGCATAGGGATGAGTGGCGTCCAGAACGATCTCCGGCGCTTCCCTCCGGAAAAGCTCCTCCATATCTTCGGTTTTCAGCCTTCCGGCGCTGACATGGAGAAATTCATTTTCCTTCAGAAGAGAGCCGCCATATTCCGTGGCTGCACAGGCATAGACCGAAACATGATTTTCCGCAAGGAACTCACAGAGTGCATAGCCCTCGGTGGTTCCTGCAAAAACAATGGCTTTATACATTCTTATATCCCCTTGGTGTTACCATCTTGCCGTTTACATTCTTAGTCTGTGAATTTCCCACAAATACGGTAGTAAACATATCCACTTCTGTATCACGGAGCTCCTTCAGTGTCATAACCTGTGCAGTCTCGCCGTCACGTGCAATCTGGGCAACCGTGCCGCAGACAGTATCCGGGGACTTGTATTTCATCATCAGATCACAGGCCTTCTGAAGATAATCCTTACGTTTTCTGCTGGACGGATTGTAAAGGCATACCACAAAATCCGCCTGTGCTGCTGCCAGAAGCCTTGCCTCGATCTTCTCCCACGGAGTCAGAAGATCACTTAAGCTGATCAGGCAGAAATCATGGATCAGCGGTGCACCCAGCACTGCGGCGCCGCCTGTGGCTGCTGTCACACCCGGGATAATGGTCAGCTCCACATCCGGATAGTTTTCTCCCACCTCATACATCAGACCTGCCATACCATAGACACCGGCGTCACCACTGCAGATCATGGAAACGGTTTTTCCTTTTTTTGCCTCGTCAAAAGCAAGTACACAGCGGTCTACCTCTTTTTTCATCGGTGTGGTCATGAACTCTTTGCCTGCAAAATACTCCTTTACAAGATCCACATACACCGTGTAACCGATGATCACATCACTTTCATTTAATGCACGGATCGCTCTTCCAGTCATCTGGTCATACGCACCCGGGCCAATTCCTACAACATAAATCTTACTCAAAACGTATCCTCCGATTTCCGGCTGCAAGGGCGGTAGTCACACCGTCCCGGCCTGTTTTTTTTCTGATCAGTGTACCCTGTCCGCAACCCAGAACCGCACTTCTCTCACAGACATTCTCTACACCTGTTATCTTTTTTACAAATTGTGACGGGGTAAATTCACCCTGCACTGCCTTCAGCTCTTCCTCTGTAAAGGTCAGAAACGGAAGCTGCCAGGCTTCTGCCAGAGAAAGAAGTCCCACCTCTTCCTTCTTCAGATCGATACTGGCAATAGCGCTCAGCGCTTCTCTGTAAACATCCGATTCCTTCAGACATTCCTCTGCCGCCTTCCGGATGGAGGCTGCATCCTTTCCCCTGCGGCAGCCCATTCCCAGAACTGCAGCGGGCGGCACCACATGGACTGTATTTTTAAAGGGCAGGCAGCCTCTGTGGATCGTCACCGCAATACCTGTTTCCGGTGCCTCACCGGCTTTCTCACCCTTATCCGGATCCACTGCAGCTGAGGGCCTTCCGTCTTTTCCGCAAAGCACCAGACCCTCCGGCAGCTCTCCGTCCCATGGAAACTCACTGTAAAAGCCAACGCTCTCTCCTGCAAGAAGGGCTGCAGAAGCCTCCTTTGCAGCCTTCATATGAAAAATAGCACAGCCATTCTTTTTTGCAAAAACATCCACTGCAAAACGGCTGTGAAGATCTGTGGCTGTTGTCACAACCGGCACAGCCTTAAGATATCCGGCACAGCGAAGAGCCAGCTCATTGGCTCCGCCCAGATGTCCGGAAAGAAGAGCAATGACAAATTTTCCGCATTCATCGATCACCAGCACAGCCGGATCCGTCTTTTTTCCGACAATGTAAGGTGCGATACTGCGCACTGCGATCCCGCAGGCACCAACAAAGATCACGCCCTCTTTTCCTGTCCGGAACTGTTCCCCTGCCCACTGGGAGGTGGAAACAGAGATCGGATCCGGAAGGTACCGGCTCTTTTTTGCAAGGGTGACACTCTCACCCTCTTTTTCCAGAGCCCTCTGAAGCCTTTCCCCTGTCTCCAGCCCTGTCATACTGAAGCAAATGATGGAAATGTTCATATTTTATTTCGTAGCCTCACGGAACTCTGTGGTAAAGCCCGGATCATACAGCTTGGATCTGTCATAGCTTGCAGCATTGACCGCATCACCTACCAGCATAAGCGCTGTTTTTGTGATCTTGTTCTCTTTTGCTGTCTGGGCCAGAGTACCCACTGTACAGATAAACTTCTTCTCATCGGGCCAGGTTGCCTTGTAGACGATGGCAGCCGGTGTATCCTCACGGTATCCGCCCTCCACCAGTCTGCGGCTCAGCTCCTCCAGCATACCTGTACTGAGGAAAATAACCATAGTGGCATTATGAGCGGCAAAGGACTGAATGCTCTCTTTTGCCGGCACCGGTGTCCTTCCTTCCATTCTTGTGATGATCACACTCTGGGAAATATCCGGAAGTGTATACTCCAGGTTCAGTGCAGATGCAGCTCCGCAGAAGGCACTGACACCCGGGCAGGAATCATAGGGGATTCCCTTTTCATCCAGGATATCCATCTGCTCACGGATCGCACCATAGATACATGGATCGCCGGTGTGGAGACGAACGGTCATCTTACCTTCAGCCTCTGCTCTCTCCATAACAGAGATCACTTCCTCAAGGGTCATCTTTGCACTGTTATGGATGGTGCACACATCCTTGGAATACTCCAGAAGCTGGGGATTTACAAGAGATCCCGCATAGATGATCACATCTGCCTCTTCCAGATACTGTTTACCTCTTACTGTGATAAGATCCGGTGCTCCCGGACCTGCTCCTACAAAATGTACCATAATCTATTCCTCTCTTCTGTCTTTGTTTTCTTTGATAATGATCAGGGAATAATATCCTGCATCCTCAGGGATCTCCTCCACGGTCCGGTAGATCTTTTCATCCGGCATTCCGCAGTTTTCGATCATCATGGCCTCTGCCCCCTGGGAAAGAAGCTCCGCCTTCACATCCTTCATCTTCTTTCCGGCCTTCATAAGGACCTTGGTACCGGAAAGCTTCAGCGCATCCTCGATCTGATAGGAAGCCGGGATCACGTGAAGAGGCTCTGCCTTCTCCACAAGTCCGGTGTTCAGACGGGCGGAAACTGCACAGAAGGATGTGATGCCACAGACGATCTCCGTCTCATAGCCCTGAGCCACAAGTCTGTGATGGATATAGAGATATGTGGAATACACGGTAGGATCTCCCAGTGTGAGAAATACCACATCTTTCCCCTGGTCCAGGACAGCCTTGACTTTTTCTGCTCCTGCATCGTGATAGCTTTTCAGCACCTCAGGATCCTTGGACATTGGAAAAGGAACTGCAAGAAGCTCCTTCTTTCCAAGCTCCGGATAAGCCCCCTCTACGATCTTAAACGCTACCGTATCCTCCGGAACCTGTCCCGGAAGTGCGATCACCTCTGCCTCCTTTACAAGACGAAGTGCTTTTAAGGTAAGAAGCTCCGGATCTCCCGGTCCTACACCTACACCATATAATTTACCTGCCATATTTCTTTCCTCCTAACTATATTTTCCAGACAGGATAAAACCTGTCTGTTATTTATATCAAATTTTGTCCCCGGATCAAAAATCTCCATCCGGATCAGGGTTTCACGCATGAAATATCATCCACCCCGACTGCCTGCTCCTGTATCTTATGGATCAGCTCCTCTGCATCCCGGGTCTGCCCCAGCAGTCCGTATACATTGGAAAACACCACAGCACCCAGAAGGATCTGCTCATAGGATCTGTGGTCCAGATAAAACTGGATCTTCTCCATGACCACAGCCATAGTCTCTTTCAGGATACCATAGCTGTCAAGAACAGCCAGCGCCTCATCGGTAGTCCCCGCCTCCAGGATCTCTCTGGCACATTCCAGAGAGCCCCCTGCACGGATGACACTTGCACAGAGAACCTCCATCCTTCCGTCAGCACAGTGGGAATGCGTATTCATGATCCCGGCGGCAACCTTTACAAACTTACCGATATGAGCCACAAAAAGAATGCCCTTTACGCCCATATCAATAGCCATGTCAATGGTCTCCCCTACATAATTGCTGCACTTGATATTGTTCTCAAAGGGAATGGACATATGCTCCCTGAGATAATCCGCACCGTAATTCCCCGGTGTCACCAGGATATAGTTTTCTCCCTGGCAGAAATGCTGCTTCATCTCCACATGGATGCTTTCGATCAGAGCCTTCTCACTCATGGGCTCTACGATCCCGCTGGTTCCAAGTATGGAGATCCCGCCAAGAATGCCAAGACGGGGATTAAAGGTTTTCTTCGCGATCTCCTCTCCCTGAGGGACGGATACGGTAAGCTTCAGGCCGCCCTCGTAGTCATATTCCTGGGCCGCCTCTTCGGCTTCCCGCAGGATCATGGCTCTGGGAACCGGATTGATCGCCGCCTCGCCCACGTTCTGGGAAAGTCCCGGCTTGGTGACACGCCCCACACCGATCCCTCCGTCCAGGATAATCTGAGGCCGGGATCTCTCTGTTTTCTGCTTCTGCCCGGCCTGTTCTGACGCTGAGATAGAAAACTTCTCCGCTTTTACATAGACCAGGATCCCGTTGGTGGTATCCGGATCATCCCCTGCATCCTTCTGTACCGCACAGGAGACATAGGTTTCGCCCCGGGTAATATCGTGAAGCTGTAATGTAAGGGTGATCCCCTTTGGGGTATCAAGCTCTACCTCAGAAAGAGTCTCTCCCGAGAGCAGCATCCGGACTGCACCCCTGGCTGCCCCGGCTGCACAGGAGCCTGTTGTGTAGCCATAACGGAGGCGCTTGTTGTTTTTTATGACATACTGGTCTTCCAGTCCATTCTTCATATATACGATGCCCTCCTTTTCAGATTACCTTGTGCTCCAGCCATTTGCGGCTGTGGAAACGCCAAGTAAAAATGATCCCACGGACAGTCCAGTCTGCAAACATTCCGATCCAGACACCCATAGGCCCGAAGCCCAGGACACGGATCAGGAAAACACAGAGACAGAACCTGCATGCCCACATGGTACAGCAGGAGGTGATCATGGAAAACTTCACATCACCGGCTGCACGAAGACCATACCCCGGCACGAACGCCATTGTCCATACCACAGGCTTTATGATGGTGATCCATGTGATCATGTGGATGCACATTTCCGCACTGGTACTCTCCATTCCGCCAAGGATCGTCACCGGTCTGACCAAAATATACACGATCAGACAGCTTACGATAATAATTGCCTCTGCAATGACGCAGAGTTTTTTTATGTAATAGACCGCCTCATCCTTGCGGCCGGCACCAAGACACTGGCCTACGATGGTCATCAGGCCCACACCTACTCCGATGGCCGCGATACCATTCAGGTTCTCAAGGATATTGGTCATTGCCTGCGCTGCGATGGCTGCTGTGCCCAGTGTGGAAACCGTAGACTGGATGGCAAGCTTTCCAAGCTGAAACATACTGTTCTCAATTCCCGAAGGGATCCCAAGTCCCAGGATACGTCCGATCATGCTCCAGTCCGGTCGGATCTTCAGATAATCCTTCACAACGACAGGCTGACGATCCTTACGCAGCTGCCAGAGAACAACCACTGCACAGAAAATACGGGAAACCAGTGTGGAGATCGCCGCTCCTGCAACACCAAGGTGGAAAACCCAGATCAGAACCGCATTTCCGCCAATGTTCATGATATTGGAGATCATGGAGATGGTCATAGGCCCCTTGGTATTCTCCTGGGCACGAAAGATCGAAGCCGCAGAATCATAAGCCGCAATAAAGGGGAATGACAGTGCCGTGAAAAAGAAATAGGTTTCCGATGCACGCATAACATCCGCATCCACCGCACCGAAGATCAGCCTCAAAAGCGGCTTCTGAAAGATCAGACAGACTGCAGACACCACTACAGAGATCGCTGTGATGATAAAAAGCACCTGCCTGGCAGACATATTCGCCTTCTCATAATTCCTCTGTCCGATATACTGTGCGCAGACAATGGCGCCTCCCGCTGCCAGCGCCGAAAAAGCCTGGATTAGAAGCACATTGATGGAATCCACCAGCGATACCGCAGAAAGAGCCGCAGATCCTACATTGCTGACCATCATGGTATCTGCGGTTCCCATTATCGAATTCAAAATCTGTTCCAGCACTACCGGCACCAGAAGATTACGGATCATCCGGTTGGTAAACATATGCTGCTGTTCCATTGTTACATCCTCCGCCTCACTTATTTATGACCTGACAAAGCAGAAAAAAACGTCTGTATTTTATCAATCACACTTTCTCTGACATTATACCCTTTTCCCGCTCTTTTTCCAATATATTTTCTGTGTTTTTTGTACAAACTGCAAAATGCCGCAGGTGTGAAACCTGCGGCAGTCTTTGTTTTATATAATCTTCTTTAAGTAATGGCAGCTCATTGGCCCCTACAATTCCATACTTCCGAAATCAATCACAAGTTCTTCATAGATCCCTGCTTTAACAGAATCCTCCAAAGTATACTCATTAATACTTTCGTCACCTGTAAAATTGTATACAATAACACGATCTTTCTCAGGATCAACAATCCAGTATTCTTTTACACCACAGGAACGGTATTTCAGAAGTTTTAACAGATAATCCATTTTTTTACTGGATGGTGACACAATTTCTATAATCCAGTCAGGTGCACCATTACATCCTCTGTCATCAAGTTTATGTGGATCGCAAATCACTGAGATATCCGGCTC
>NZ_WQQD01000037.1:0-9182 GCF_018785605.1 Blautia sp. MCC270 | reverse complement strand
GTTTGAATACTATACGTTTTTACATCATTCTCAAACCTCAAATTCAAAAATGAAGCGCCTCATCTGCGCTTATCGTATGATATTCAAACCTTGAAAAGTAATAAATTCACATTTATATTATCAATTATAAAATATCTTTTATCTTTTGAGAAGTCTCTTTGTGTATTTTCAATATTTTATTCTCAAACCAACCCCAACACCTTCATCGCATTACTCTCCGTCACAGCCACAACCTCCTCGTAGCTGATTCCCTTAATCTCCGCAATGGTCTTCACAACCTCCGGCAGATACAGGGAGCTGTTTCTTTTTCCACGGTTCGGCACAGGTGCCATGTAGGGGCAATCGGTTTCAAGCAGGATCTGATTCAGCGGCGCATACTCTGCCACCTCTTTCAGCTTCCGGGAATTCTTAAAAGTAACCACTCCGCCGATTCCAAGATAAAGTCCCATATTCAGATACTCTCTTGCAATTTCTTTGCTATAAGAAAAGCAATGGATAACTCCACCATACATCCCATCCTGCATATATTCTTTCACAATATTCAGCGTATCCTCTGCTGCGTCACGGCTGTGGATCATAAACGGAAGCTTTTTCTCACGGGCAATGTCCATCTGCTGGCGAAATACCTTCTGCTGGAGAAGATGCTCTTCCTTCTCCTTATGCCAGTAATAATCCAGGCCGATCTCGCCTACGGCTACCGTTTTTTCCAGGTCGCAATATCTGCGGATCTCATCCAGAACTGCTGCATCCACCTTATCCGCATCATCCGGATGAACCCCCACTGCGCCATAAATAAAAGGATACTTCTCCACCAGATCATAAACCCGGTCAAAATGTCCCACAGAAGCACACA
The DNA here is from genome assembly GCF_018785605.1 of Blautia sp. MCC270. Lineage (NCBI taxonomy): Bacteria > Bacillati > Bacillota > Clostridia > Lachnospirales > Lachnospiraceae > Blautia > Blautia sp. MCC270. Next base: position 8,329 of record NZ_WQQD01000037.1, on the reverse strand, counting down.
CATCCACAATATGCCCGATCCCGCTCTCCTGCATACTATCCAGCATGGCAAAACGATCCTCAGCAAAAGCCTCATCATCATAATGTGCATGAGTATCAAAAATCATAGCTTTATCCACAGTCATCTCGTCACCGACGGAAACTTTTCCACCTTTCAGTACTCTTGTAAACACACCTTCACGGGGCATGATGCACTCACCCATCTTCTGAAAAATGGCACAGCCATTGTGGCACTCCTTTCCGATCTGAGTCAGCTCCAGCACAACCTCACCACAGCGAAATCTGGTGCCAACCGGAAGCTTTGCGAAATCAATCCCTTCCACAACCAGATTCTCACCAAAAGCACCATCCTCGACCTCTGCGCCCTTCGCACGAAACGCATCGATCTTTTCACCGGAAAGAAGACTCACCTGCCGGTGCCACTTTCCGGCATGAGCATCCCCCTCAAGCCCCCAGTCCTCCACAAAAACTGCAGACCCAACATTCTTCTTCTGTGTTCCTTTCTTCTCACTGATACAAACCGCAAGTACTTTTCCCATAACAGACTCCTATTAATTACACATCGTTACCAAATTTATTCCTATATCACACCAGCAATATTGATTTCCAAAACCTACCACATGTAACTCTCAAGCCTCAGGAATTATGAATCGCTGGAGATGAATTTTAATCATAAAACCTACCACATTCAACAACCAGCCCAACGGAGGCAGGGCCAGTACGGTGACGTTAGCGGAGCGGCCGTCGAGAGGCGAGTATAGCTGCTGCCACCGAGCGCCCTGTTTGAGCCGCAGGCGAGTTGGCGCGAATGGCAGCAAACCAGCGACGCAGCCGAACAGGCCGCGCAGCGTGTCACCGTACTGGCCCTGCCTCCGTTGGGCGTCCGTTCGTTAATACAAGTATACACCGCACACTACCGTCCGCATTCTCCAGCATCGCCGGTCAAAATCTCAATCCCATGCCCCAACGCCTCAATAATAACCTCCAGGCACTCCCTGACAGCCTTAGGGCTCCCCGGCAGATTAACAATCAACGTCCCCTTCCGGATCCCGGCCGTAGCCCGGCTCAGCATCGCCCGCTTCGTGATCGTCAGACTAAACGCCCGCATCGCCTCCGGAATCCCCGGCACACGCCGCTCGATCACATCCTCCGTAGCCTCCGGTGTCACATCCCTCTGAGAAAACCCGGTACCGCCCGTAGTCAGGATCAGCTCCGCAAGCCCCAGATCTGCGATCTCAGCCATCCGGCTCCCAAGCATCCCACGGTCATCCGGCAAAACATCCACAGAAACAACCTCATACCCGGCCGCCTCCATAATCTCCTTCACAGCAGGACCACTAAGATCCTCCCTCTCTCCTCTGTACCCCTTATCACTAGAAGTGATCACAGCAACTCTCTTCATCACTCAACCTCCGATCTGAGCCATACAAAGCTTCTCCGTCTTATCATCCTTCTGTTTCTCCAGACCTCCGCCAAAAGCATGCCCGTCCGGTTTCTCCGCCAAAGCCTCCAGGATCATAGCCTTCAGCACCTCATCCGAACCACCACTGCGGATCACCTCCCGAAGATCCCTTCCCGCCGCATACTGCAGACAGGTCTTCAAAAAGCCCTGAGAAGTCAGCCGGATCCGGTTACACTCCCCACAGAACTTATGGCTCACCGCGCTGATAAACCCGATCTTTCCGGAAAAACCATCCACATCATAATAATGACACGGTCCATTCCCAAGGGGCTCCCCAACATACGGCGAAAACCGCGGAAGCTTTTCCCCAAGGATCCGAAGCAGTTCCTCCTCCGACACCCCATGAAATTCTTTTCCCATCCCAATGGGCATCATCTCAATAAACCGCACATGCACCCTGTGATCCCTGGCCAAAAGCGCCACCCGGCAAAGATCCTGCTCCGGGATCCCAAGAGGCACACAATTGATCTTCAGCGAAATCTCCGGATACTTCATTGCCTCCGAAATCCCTTCCAGCGTCCGCCCCAGTTCATCCCGCCGCGTGATCCTCCTGCTGCAGGCCTCATCCAGCGTATCCAGGCTGATATTCAATCCGTCCAGCCCCGCCCGGGCAAAATCACTCATCTGATCTTTCAGAAGCACACCATTTGTAGTCAGAGTCACCTTCTCGATCTCCGGCATATTTTTCAGTTTTTCCACCAGCTGAGGCATCCGCGGCCGTACAAGCGGTTCCCCGCCGGTCAGCTTGATCTTCCGGATACCCAGCTCTGCCATCACCCGGCAGATCCTCAAAATTTCCTCTTCCTGCAAAATGAGGGAGCGCTCCACATGCTGCACTCCCTCCTCCGGCATACAATAAATACACCGCAAATTACATCTGTCAGTTACGGAAATCCTGAGATAATCAATATTTCTTCCGCACCTGTCTATCATTATTTTTCCTCAAAACGGAAATCTCCGCTTTTGCCTCCTGTTTTTTCTTCCAGATGGATATCAGACATGACCATGTGCTTGTCAATTGCCTTGCACATGTCATAAATGGTAAGAAGCGCCACCTGAACACCTGTCAGCGCCTCCATCTCCACGCCTGTTTTTCCCTCTGTTTTTACCGTGCAGAATACACGGATCACTCCCGCATCCTCATCGGTCTCAAAATCCACAGAACACTTCTGGATGGGAAGTGGATGGCACATGGGGATTAGCTCAGAAGTACGCTTCACACCCATGATACCTGCCACACGGGCCACACCAAGTACATCACCCTTTTTCACATTTCCGCTTTTTACCGCGGCCATGATCTCCGGGCTTACCTGAATGGAACCCGTGGCTGTTGCCGTACGGTGAGTGACCGGTTTGTCGGACACATCCACCATAACAGCATTGCCGTTTTTATCAAAATGATTCAATTCCATATCTGTCTATACTTAGCAGATCTCAGCGCCTGCAGGCATCTCTTTCTCCGGTACCATCAGGGAAAGATTTCCGTCTGCATCCTCTGCACAGAGGATCATACCCTCGCTGAGGATTCCGGCAAGCTTGGCAGGCTTCAGGTTTGTAACGACCATAACCTTTTTGCCCACCATTTCCTCTGCGGAATAATGAGCCTTGATTCCGGATACGATCTGACGAACCTGGCTTCCGATCTTAACCTGAGAGCAGAGAAGTTTTCTGGATTTCTTAACCTCCTCACAGGCGATGATCTCACCAACCTGGAACTGCAGCTTCTCAAAATCATCGAAAGTGATCTCCGGCTTTGCCTCGATATCGATCACATTCTCTGTTTTCTCCTCTTCTACCTCTTCCTTCGGCTCTTCTTTCGGCTCTTCTTTCTTCGGATGAAGCTTCTTAACCTTCTCAAGAACCTCTTTCAGGTCAAGTCTCGCAAAAAGGATCTCCGGTTTGTCGGTTACGCGGTTTCCTGAAGGATAAAGACCAAACTGCTCCATCTCCTCAAGAGTTCTCTCGTTTGCGTTGAGCTGTACAAGAATACGCTCTGTTGTACGCGGCATAAAGGATTTCAGAAGAGATGCGCCGATGCAGATTCCCTCAACCAGGTTGTAGAGAACGGTTGCAAGACGATCCTGCTTTGTCTCATCCTTTGCAAGTGCCCATGGCATTGTCTCGTCGATATATTTGTTGCAGCGTTTAAACAGAGAGAATACCTCTGTGATAGCATCTGCCACACGAAGCTTGTCCATTTTTGCGGAAACATTCTTCGGAACCTGAAGGATGAAGTTCTTAAGATCCTCATCAACCGGCTCAGTAACATTCTTATTCTCAACGACTCCGTTAAAATATTTGTTGGACATGGAAATTGTACGGTTTACAAGATTTCCAAGTGTGTTTGCAAGGTCGGAATTCAGTCTCTCAACCATCAGCTCCCATGTAATCACACCGTCATTCTCAAATGGCATTTCGTGGAGTACAAAATAACGGACAGCATCTACACCGAAGAACTCAACCAGCTCATCTGCATAGATTACATTTCCTTTGGATTTACTCATTTTTCCATCGCCCTGAAGCAGCCATGGATGTCCGAATACCTGTTTCGGAAGCGGAAGATCCAGAGACATCAGGAAGATCGGCCAGTAAATGGTATGGAAACGGATGATATCTTTTCCGATCAGGTGAAGATCTGCCGGCCAGTATTTGTTGAATTTATCGCTGCTGTTTCCATCGCAGTCATAGCCGATACCTGTGATATAGTTTGTCAGAGCATCCAGCCATACATATACAACGTGCTTCGGATCAAAATCTACCGGGATTCCCCATTTAAAGGATGTTCTGGATACACAAAGATCCTGAAGTCCCGGAAGAAGGAAGTTATTCATCATCTCGTTTTTACGGGACTCCGGCTGGATGAAATCCGGATGTGTGTTGATGTAGTCAATAAGCTTGTCTGCATACTTACTCATTTTGAAGAAATATGCCTCTTCCTTGGCAGGTACGCATGGACGTCCGCAATCCGGACATTTGCCGTCTACAAGCTGGGACTCTGTGAAGAAGGACTCACATGGTGTACAGTACATTCCTTCATAATGACCCTTGTAGATATCTCCCTTTGCATACATTTTTTTGAAGATTTTTTTGACCTGCTCTTCATGGTCTTTATCTGTTGTACGGATGAATTTATCATAGGATGTGTTCATCAGATCCCAGATGCGTTTGATCTCACCGGAAACGTTATCTACGAATTCCTTTGGTGTAACACCAGCCTCCTCAGCCTTCAGCTCGATCTTCTGGCCATGCTCATCAGTACCTGTCTGAAAATATACGTCATAACCCTGCTGTCTTTTAAAACGTGCGATCGCATCCGCAAGAACGACCTCATAGGTATTTCCGATATGCGGTTTACCGGATGTGTACGCAATGGCAGTGCTGATATAATATCTCTGCTTTTCCATCTTTTCTTTCCTCCATAAATATAAAAATAAATTGTGTACTTACTCATAACGGACTGAAAATATATTCCGTCAAAACAGGAAATTTCCTGTCCGGGGACATTGGAAGATTACCAAATAATTCTCAGCGACATAAAAAAACGTCTTCTCATACCATAATGATATGAGAAGACGAGTTATTACCCGTGTTACCACTTCTTTTCGTTCCTGCCTCGCGGCAAAAACCTCATCAGGTACAGCAAGCTCTATACCCTTCCGCTATAACAGGCGGTCCTGTCACTGCCTACCGCTGTCCGTTAAATCGGGCATTCGTACTTCGCTTATCGCGTTTAAACCGGTTCAGCAATGCCTCTCCGAAGCCATCTTCCATCTGCGCCTGCACATCCCTCTCAGTCTCGGAACTCCTGCATAAAGTGAACCTTTACCATTCACTCTGCCGCAGATCTATGACATCAACTGCGTCACAGCCTGCATCTAAAAAGTCCTCCGGGGATTTCCCTGTAGTACGGTGTACACATGTACTCTCTTCTTCCATGAGTTTTCCATATGGGAAAATCGTAACACATTTCCGATGGTTTGTAAACGGGGAATTTCGATACTGTATTACATTCTCCTCTGCCTGTACATCCACCGCCACGCCATCCGGAACGCAATGGTTGTCAGCGTCATTCCTGCTGCCATGCTCACCGCAAAAAGGATCGTATAGATTCCGTCTTTCTGGAATTTTGCCCAGTCCTTCATCAACATCCAGTTCATTGTCCGGTAAAGTGCTGCTCCCGGAATCAACGGAATTGTCGCAGAAACCAGAAATACAGTTACCGGCGTTTTATGAATTCTTGCCATACATTCTGCATACAAAGTAATAGCTACTGTTGACCAGAAACCGCACACATACGGACTTGGCGTTATGAACTCTACTGCCAGATATACAGCCCAGGACAGGCATCCACCCAATGCCGCAAACCAGAGTTTTTTTCCATGGATATTAAATAATGCCGCAAAGCCGAGGGATCCTGTGAAGGATACGACCAGCTGTATGATTTCCCGCATATTTTCCTCCTGAATAAATCATAACTACTATCAAATGCTCCCATTATCTGCTGCATTTCGCTACTCCGCAATTGATACAGTATGTAAACTCCTCATTCACTGCTTATTGCTTTTCGTAACCTTCAAGAGAACTTCCCTGATTCGGTTAAAACAACAGATTCGCCACCGTAAAACCAAGGCCCACGACCAGTGCCAGCAAAAGTGCCTCCATACATCGGATCAAACCTGTAATGGTATCTCCTGAAAACATATCACGCAATGAATTGGTAAATGCAATTCCCGGTATCAGAAGCATGATATTTCCGATACTGATCAGATCCGCATGATGTCCAAGCCCGATTAGAACTGTAAGATTGGAAAGTACTCCGCCGGCTCCGCAGCAAAGAAGCACTGTCAGTAGCGAGTTTAATGCACCTTTTTTTACAAAAGCCTCAAACAGCTTCAGGGCGATACCAATCAGCGCAGAAGCAATCATATCGTTGACATCTCCTCCAAAAAACACGGAAAAAGAACCTGAAATTACAGCATAGATCAAAATCTGCGTTTTAAAAGAATATCCTTGTTTATCCCGGATCTTTTCCAGCCCCTTCTGGATCTCCTCCGGCTTCGGCCGATACTCACAGATGTATCTGGAAAGCTGGTTCAGGTCATCCAGCCGTCCCAGATCATTGGACATTCCCGGCACACGCCGCGTCTGGGTGCAAATACCGAAATCCTCTCCATAAATAGTCGTCACAATACTGGATGTGATAGAAAAAACATCTGCCCGGGTGGCTCCATATGCCAGGCAGATCCGCCGTATGGTATCTTCCACACGTCCAACCTCTGCTCCGCAGCAAAGAAGCTGTTCACCAATTGTCATCGCATAATATAAATACTGTTCCGCTTCCTCCCGCGTCATCCGGCATCCCTCACTTTCCTGCTTTATTTCATTTTTATCTATTTTAGGACACGTAAATATTAAAATCAACAAGGATTTTTTGTCTTAATATTCATTTCTTCTATATTTCCTCAAAGTAATAAGCAGATATTTTCACTCAAAATAAAACACCACCCGGACAAAAAAGATATCTATCCCTTCTGTCCGGATGGTGTTTGTGTTTGAAAATCCAATGCTCTGCTCAGTTTTTATTTATTTGAAATCTAATAGATCTTATGCAAGTTTTCCGCCAAGTTCACGGCAAGCTGCAAGTCCTTCATCATCAGGTGTGTTGTTTACAATGAGTCCTTCATCATCAACAAGCTCTGCGCCTGCGTCTTTTGCTCTGCCGCACCATGTTCTCATCCACTCTCCGTCGCCCCAGTCATAGGAACCGAAAAGCGCAACTTTCTTACCGGAAAGTTTGCCTTCCAGATCAGAGAAGAACGGCTCAAACTCACCCTCCTCAAGCTCCTCATCCCCCATAGCCGGACAACCAAGAGCCAGAACATCAAAAGAAAGCGCTTTATCCACATCCGCATCAGCCACTTCCATAATCTCAACATCCGCACCGGCAGCCTTGGCACCTTCCTCAACAGCCTGCGCCATAGCCTCTGTGTTACCTGTAGAAGACCAGTAAATAATTCCTACCTTGCTCATCTTAAAAACCTCCTGTTTTTAAACTTTATATTATACGCACATCTGAGATGTACAGAGATGCTTCATACCAACAACCTGCAAAATCGAATACCCCGCACGGATCTGCGCCGCAGTAAACTCCCGGCACTTATCGTAGCTGTCAAAAATCCTGCGAGCCTGCTCCACATCATCATAAACCTTCCAGTAACCACACATCTTGCAGCCACTGCCTCCGAACTTCCGGAAGCCCTTCACGTCTTCAATGGGATAACCCAGGAAAAGTCCGATCTCATGAGGAAACTCCGTCTTATGAAAAAATCTCTCCTTCAAACGGGCGATCATCTCATCCAAAGAACTATCTATATTATACCCATCCTGAAGCAAAAGTTTCCTGGCTTCATCCTGCTTAAGATATTCCTGCAGCATATCCGGCCGGTATACCAGAAGAAGATAATGCTTCCTGCATCCACAAATGATCTCCATACGGATACCTTCCCGTTCAAGACTCTCCTCATAATCCGAAATGATCTCCGGCAGCTCCGGCATTTTTTCCTTGGAAAAGGAAACAAGATTCGCCGGTTTCATTCCCATTAATACAGGGGAACAATGATAACCCATGACAGATTCAAATTTTTCACAAGTCATTTGCATTCTCCTTTACATATTAGTTAGATTTCTCTAACTGTTGTAAATATACTACCAAAGTTAGTCTCTGTCAACTTATTTTTATAAATTTTCACCGAGAATTTTTACTGATAAAATCCTATCATTAAGGACACAATATTCCTTATAACAAACACTCTGTCAAACATCCGACTACCAGTTCTCACCATTTAACCGAATCAAGTAAGTCCTCTGC